>CAYSRH010000065.1:0-8415 GCA_964433245.1 uncultured Bacteroidales bacterium
CAGAAGATGTGTCTGCTATCAGGGGGATAGGAGAGTCAATATCTTTTTTTATTTCTGTTCCGAAAATTGTGTTGTTCGTAGTAATGTGGAAGTAATCAGCATCTTTGGGTATTGTATATTCTTTGGGAATGAAATTAAAGTTTGCATCTTTAGAAGAAGCAACTTCAATGACTTCGCCAAATATTTTAGCTTCTTTGATTGCTTTGGATGACCAGCTGCCGGTATTGAGATAAGCCGCTTTTGTTTGAAACAAATTATAAGGAATCATGCAAAATTGTAATGATGCACCACCACTTAGAAACAACACATGATAGTTGTCCGGAATATCCAGCAGATCTTTGAACAGTTCCGATGCTTCATCCACGATAGCATCAAATTCTTTACTCCTGTGAGAAATTTCCATGACCGACAAACCTGAGCCGCTAAGATCTTTAATTCCTTTAATTGTTTCCTCAATTGTGAATTCAGAGAGGATACTCGGACCTGCATAAAAATTGTGTTTTTTCATTTTTTATAATAATTAAAAGTTTTGAAATATTGATGACTTAGAAGACAATGCAAAATTGCAAATATTAATTGACTTGATAAAGTTTTTATTGTTTTTTTTATAACAATAAAAACAATTAATCTGCGATCAAAGTATTATTTTTCAGATAGGGAATGATATCCATTGTGTTAATCTGAAAACAATATGAAAATACTTCCGGCATGTTCATCCGCTTGATCCATGATATTTTTTGTGCATATTCGGTAAGATTGTTTTTTGCAAGTTTCCATATATCCAAAGAAGCCAAAGTGGAATCACAATTGGTATCAAATTTATTTGTATCAATAAGTAATTCAGACAAAGCTCCGGCAAAGAGGGTATCTTCAATATTAAAACGTTTTCTCCATCCGCTACAGAATATCAGCACATCTGTATTTTGTTTTTCAAGATATGAAAAAGCAGCGTGCAGATTTAAAAACGAACCAACAATAACACCTTTGCTGTGTTTTGCCAGTTGGATAGCTTTTGTTCCGTTTGTTGTGCTGTATGCGATTGATTTATTTTTGACTTTTTCTTTCGTGAAATATTGGGGTGAGTTTCCCATATCTGCAAAATCAAGTATTTCTCCGTCTCTTTCAGCGGCTACGAGATAACCTGCTTCTTTCATTTTTTTAGTTTCTTCAACAGAACTGACGGGGATTATTTCTTTGGCACCATTATGTAAGGCAGTGCAAATTGAAGTACTGGCTCTTAATATATCAACAATAATTACATGAGATGCCCTGTTTGCATAATATTCAAAAAGGGCAGTACTAAAGCATACTTCTACATTTTTAACCGGACACATATTTTTTATTTATAAATGGTAGTTTTGTTATTTCTGTTTTGATAAAACGATTTCTTATTTCGATAAAAATATCATTTTCTCCTTTTGCATATTGAATTGGGACATATCCCATTCCAATTCCTTGTTTTAATGTTGGGGACATGGTTCCCGATGTTACTTTTCCTATGGTTTCTCCTTTTTTATTGACAATCGGATATCCTTTTCTGGGGATTCCTTTTTCACACAATTGAAAGCCAATTAGTATTCTTTGTATTCCGTTTTTTTTCTGATTGATTAGGAATTGTTTATCAATAAAGTCATTTTTTTTATTTAATTTGGTAATCCATTCAAGCCCGGCTTCAAGAGGAGATGTTGTGTCATCAATTTCATTTCCGTACAGATACAGTCCGGCTTCTAATCGCAGGGTGTCTCTTGCACCAAGACCTACCGGTTGTATATCATATTTACTGCCGGCGTGCATAATTGATTCCCAAAGCGATTCAGCTTTTTCATCGGGAAAATAAATTTCAAAACCATCTTCACCTGTATAGCCTGTTCTCGAAAGTATTACATCATGTTTATCAGCTATTTCACAAGTTACACATTCGAATGCTTTTAAGTGTGAGATATCTGTTTTTGTAAGTGTTTGAATAATTGAAGCTGCTTTAGGTCCTTGGATTGCAATCTGACTATATTCATCTGACACATCAATAAATTCTGTGTTTTTCGGTTTGTTTGCAAGTAAAAAATCCCGGTCCTTTTTTATATTGGAAGCATTCACTACGAGAAGAAAGTAGTCTTTTATCTTATAAATTAAAAGGTCATCAACAATTCCTCCTGATCCATTTGGGAAACAGGTGTATTGTGCTTTTCCGGAAAACAAAGTACTTACGTCATTGGTTGTGACATATTGAAGGAAATCCGGAGAATTTGATCCGCGAACAATGAATTGTCCCATATGGGATACATCAAAAAGTCCGGCACTTGTTCGTACGGAATGATGTTCCCGGGTAATACCATTGTATTCTACAGGCATTTTATAACCTGCAAAATCAACCATTTTTGCCCCTGATCTCACATGTGTTTTGTATAATGCTGTTTCTGCAGGCATAGAGCGTTGACTTCCTGATCTTATTCTACACTTAAAATTTTAAATTCCACACGCCGGTTTTGAGCCCTGCCTTCTTCTGTCGCATTAGAAGCAACAGGCTGGTCGAATGCATATCCTTCAGATTTCAATCTGTTTTTATCTATTTCTTGCCCTTCAATATAATCAACAACACTTTTCGCTCTGTCTCTGGAAAGTCGTTTGTTGTAAGAATACGATCCCACATTATCTGTATGTCCGGAAATTTCAATTCGTACAGATGGATTGTCAGACATAAATTCTACCACCCGGTTTAATTCTTTATAAGATTCAGGTTGTAATGTAGCTTTCCCTGTTTCAAAATAGATGTTTTTTAATATCATTTTTGCACCAACAGCAAGTTTTTCGAGTCTGAAGTTGCGAACAGCAACATCATTTGAGAAGGTCTCATTTGTCAGATCCAGTTGATCTACATAATACATATATCCTGTTGCATTGATTTCCACTCCAAAAGTTCTTTTGGCTTTATCAGGAAGTTTAATTTTGTAAGAGCCATCTGTTTCATCACTGATCGTAATACCTATTGCTTGACTGGTTTGCATATCAATAAGTTGTATTCGTGCTTTTATTCCTTCGGTCGTACTATTGTCAGTTATGGTTCCTGTTAAAAACAGAGAAGTGTCCAGAATTAATTTTGAGGGATTTTTGTAGAAAAGGTCAGGAATAGGATGTAGATCCCATACCAACAGATCATCCTCATAACTTAAAACAGGTTCTTTTTCAGTACCTATAAAGATCAATCTGTACATATCTTTTCCTCCTTTCCCCTGGTCACGGACAGAGGTAAAGTAAGCTTGCCTGGGATTTTCTCCGAGTTTGAAAAATAAATCATGGTCAGGAGTGTTAATGGGATAACCTAAATTTACAGGTTCTTGCCAGTTTCCTTCTAAATTTTTTATAGAATAGAAGATGTCGAATCCCCCCATGCTGTTATGTCCTCTAGAAGCAAAAAACAAGGTATCTCCTCCCTGTGTAAGATAAGGAGCTTCATCATCATAAGGAGTGTTAATTGTTGCACCAAGATTTTCAGGTTTTCCCCACTGACCTTTTTCATCTTTTGTTGACACAAAAATATCCCTTCCGCCAAAAGAGTTTTCTTCTCTGTCAGAAACAAAATATAATTTTTCCTTGTCTTTGGTGAGGAATATGGTTGTTTCTTTTCCTTTGGATTGTATATTTTTATGAATTTTTTTTGGTCGTTCCCATTTTCCTTTTTTGAAATCAGATGTAAAAATCATCCCATTCATAAATCGTCCCCTGTAATCGCCCCTGTATATGTAAAGTCTGTTTCCACTATAATTTAATCCAATGGCTGCGTCATTAAACTTTGTATTAATTTTTTCATTATCTATTCTTCCCTGGTCAACCCATTCTCCATTAATTTTTTTTGCTGTATAGATATCTTCTTTGTATTTGTTGTCGGGCTTATAAATTTCTTCCTTTTTGGTGTCACTTCGTCTTGCTGTATAAAACATCAGGGAGAAATCGTTGGTAAAAACAGGGTTGTATTCATCATCAATTGTATTTGTCTTTTCCAGATTTTGTATAATTACGCGCTGGGGGGTTTTTATTAATTCTTTTCCGTGAGTACATTCCTGAATTAATTTATCTATAACAACATTGTATTTGTAGCGGTGGATTTCTTTGTCTTTTTCATCAAATTGATCAATGTATGCTTTATATTCTTTTATAGCATTGTCAAATTCGAGGTTAAGATGGTAAGCCCTTCCCAAAAGAAAACTAATATTGTTAGCTACGTAAGGGTTAATATCACGAGCTTTTTCCAGATATTCGATTGTTTGGGCTCTGTTTCTACTCATCATTAAGTAGCAAACACCAATTCTGTAATTGAGTGCAGCATTAACATCGCTGTAATCGTATGCCATCCAATATTGCTCAAGTGCTTTTTTATAATCTTTTCCTCCGGCTGCAAATAGTTTATTTCCTGTCCTTACCGCATCCCAGGCTTCTATAAATCCTTCATCCTGTTGTTTGAAGTTTCTTTTTTTTATTTTGGGATATTCGATGGGAATTTGTTCTTGCGCTATTATTGTCAAAGAAAAAAAGAACGCAAAAAGAAAAAAAACTATCGTGTGAACCTGTTTCATAAGTCTGCCTGATTATTTTATTGTTTTTATGTAAATCTGCAATACTTTATATTATAACTTATTGCTGATGATGTTATTTGCTGTTGTCATTATTACAGTCTTCAAAATAAACTTCAGCATCATTAACTTCTAATTCCAGTGCTTTTTCCCAGTCATTACATCCGCCTTCTACATCTCCTGTTAATTCTCTGATGATTCCACGGTTGAGATAGGCAATTCCGTAATCTTCCTGAAGTTCAATGGCTTTAGAAAAAAAATCAATTGCTTTCTCATAATCGGATTGTTTGGCTTTTATGACACCGAGGTTATTATATGCGTATGCATAATCATTTTTAAGTTCAATAGTTTTTAACAGGTCTTTTGTAGCATTGATAGTATCCTGAGTTAAAAAATATGCTGCCCCACGATTGTTATAAACTTTGTAGTATGAAGAATCGATGTTAATCGCTTTTGAGTAGTCTTCAATAGCTCCTTCAAAGTCACCGTAATGCCGTTTAATACTTCCTGTGTTGCTGTGGGCTAAGTATAATTCGTGGTCAAAACTGATCGCATTTTTATAGTCGTGTATGGCTCCCATATAATCTGCCTGTAATTTTTTTACACTGCCACGTTCATGTAAAGCATATGCAAAATCATATTTAAAGTCAATAGCAAAAGTAAAATCCAGAAGAGCATTGCTAAGGTCGCCAAGCTTGTACCTGGCAAGCCCCCGGAAATAGTATGCTTCAGGAAAACGGTGGTTATTTTGTATCCCTTGTGTCATATCCTGTAAAGCTTCGTTGTAATTTTCCTGCAGGAATTGTACATATCCTCTGCAGAAGAAAGCTTCTCCATTAGTTTTGTCTATGTTTAAAGCCTTGGAAAGGTCAGACATGGCTTCACTATATTTTTCCAGTAAAATATAGAGTTTTCCACGTTCAAGATAAGCCAGGGCGTTTTCGGGATGATAGTTGATGGATGCAGTGAAATTCTGTACAGCCATCCCCATATTGTTATTATTGATATTATCAACACCTTTATTAAATGATACTTTAGATTGCTTTTCTTTTTCTCTGTCCCTTTCATTTTGAGCAATAAGAAAGGCAGAAGAAAAACTAAAAAGTGCAATAAAAAAATATACTTTTATCATAACAAGAATGATTAAATCAATATGTTCGTATAAAAAACTTTTTTAAAGATAAAAAAAAAACAACAGAAGCAATTACTTTTATTAAACAAAAATAGAATTTTTTTTTTTTGTTATTACTTTTGACAAAATAATTGTTTGAAATTTTTTCTCGAATATGCAAAAAACACATGATATAAGGTTTTTCTTTATTTTTTTATGTTTTTCTTTCATTCTGTCTTCCTGTGATGTCACTGCACCGGAATTGGGTGATGTTGAACAGGTGCGACTGACTTCAGTAGAAGATAATGTTTTTCATGTGGAAGCTGTATTGCCTGTCAGCAATGATAACTGGCATAGGATCAGAGTATATGATGTTGATCTTCAGGTGTATGTTGATGGGAGAAAGTTAGGTGAAGTAAAAGATGTTAAACGAATTATCATCAAAAGAAAAACAACAACAGAACAAGTAATTGGATTTGAATTGACAATGCCCGGATTATTATCCGGAGGTTTGTCCTTCCTGCGTATGATGTCACAAGATCAGATTTCACTTGTAATTCGGGGAGAAATTACAGCAGGGGCTTTTTTGGTTATGAGAAAGAACATTTCTGTTAATGAGAAATTTTCTGTGCGTTTAAAATAATATTGGCTTGTTCATAATCTGTCAATAATATTTTTAACGTTTATTAATGTTTATTTTAATTAGAATTGTTTATTTTGCATTGGGAATAATGAATCAGCATAAAAAAAATATTTTGTTTTTATTTTTGTCTCTTCAGACTTGTTTCTTTTTGCAGGGACAGGTTTCGTATAGTGGACAGAAAGGAGATATTTTTTCTGAATTACGGCAGTCAAATAGCGCAGAGGTTGTTATTTTTCAGGATAAAAAGATAGAGACATTATTTCTGAAAAACATTCAAAAAAAAAATAATTCGCCACAAATACCTGGTTACAGGATAAGAATTTATTCAAATCTTGGACAATCTGCCAGAGAGGGGTCTCTTGATGCGGAATCAAAATTTAGTGAAGAATATCCGAATATTCCGGTATATCGTATGTACGAAGCACCTTATTTTAAAGTGTATGTGGGGGATTTTCGTACAAAAATTGAAGCACATCGTTTTTTGAAAAAGGTTAGAAATATATTTCCCGATGCTTTTGATATCCCCTGTGACATCTATTTTCCAATAATTTGAATGATTAATTATTATGAGTGATTCGATCAAGCATGAGTGTGGTATAGCAATGGTAAGATTGCTAAAACCAATGGAATATTATCAGTATAGATACGGGTCATGGAGGTACGGGTTGGAAAAGATGTATCTTCTGATGGAAAAACAGCATAACAGAGGGCAGGATGGTGCTGGTCTTGTAAGTGTTAAGTTTGACACAAAACCCGGAAATAAATATATTTCACGGGAACGTTCTGTTGGGGCAGATGCAATTAATGATGTATTTAAGAAGGTATATGGGTTGATAGAAAAAAGCACGAAGAAAGGAACAGGAAATGACCTGGCTTATATCCGCGAGAAGGTGCCTTTTGCCAGTTCTCTATATCTTGGTCATTTGCGTTATGGAACTTTTGGAAAGAATAAAAAAAACAATATACACCCTGTTCTAAGAGAAAATAATTGGAGAACCCGGAACCTTGTATTGGCAGGGAATTTTAATCTCACCAATGTTGATGAAATATTTGACCGTCTTATTGAACTTGGGCAGCACCCAAAAGATTATTCCGATACGGTTACCATATTAGAAAATGTAGGTCATTTTTTAGACAGGGAAGTGCAACGTTTGTTTGAAAAATTCAAACAGGAAGATCATCCCAACAGTGAGATTACACATCTCATAGCAAAGCATTTGGATGTCGGTAAGGTAATTGCTGATTCCAGTAAGAGATGGGATGGAGGATATGTAATAGCAGGATTGTTAGGACATGGCGATGCATTTGTTACGCGTGATCCATGGGGCATAAGACCTTGTTATTATTATGCAGATGAAGATATTGTTGTTGTGGCTTCTGAAAGACCTGTTATACAAACAGCAATGAATCTACCATGTGAGGCAATCAAAGAATTAAGTCCGGGAGGTGCCCTTATCATGAAGAAAGATGGTGATGTTTATGAAAAACAAGCCCGGGAAAAACAGGATAGAAAAGCTTGTTCATTTGAACGAATTTATTTTTCAAGAGGTGGTGATGCAGATATTTATAGAGAGCGCATGAAACTCGGTGAGTTATTGATTCCTGAAATATTAGATGCAGTTAAAGGAGATTATAAAAATACGGTTTTTTCTTTTATTCCCAATACAGCGGAAATTGCGTTTTATGGCATGATAAAAGGATTTGAGAATCATATTAACAGGATTAAGTCAAAAGAAATACTTGCATTAAAAGAAAAGGAGCTTAATGAAGAAAAAATTCAGGAGATACTTTCTTTTAGCACCCGGATTGAAAAAACAACAATCAAAGATATAAAGTTAAGAACATTTATTTCGGAAGATAAGGGTCGGAATGACCTGGTGGCTCATGTATATGATATTACATACGGTACCATTAAAAAAGGAGAGGATCGTCTGGTTGTTATTGATGATTCAATTGTCAGGGGGACAACATTAAAACAATCAATATTAAAAATACTGGACCGTCTGGAACCCAAAGAAATAGTGGTGGTTTCTTCTTCTCCTCAGATTCGTTATCCGGATTGTTATGGTATTGACATGACACGCCTCGGAGATTTT
>CAYSRH010000066.1:0-8387 GCA_964433245.1 uncultured Bacteroidales bacterium
GATAATGAAAGCCAGCATTGTTCCCATATCCGGATGTATCATGCCTGAACCTTTGGCTATGGCTCCAATGGATACAGATGAATCACCAATTGTAATATCACGGAAATATTGCTTTGAAACTGTGTCGGTTGTCAAAATTGCTTCTGCTGTATTTTCTCCCGATTGAAAAGTACTTTCCATCTTTCCTGCACATAAATCTATTCCCTTTAATACCTTTTTTACAGGAAATTCTCTGCCAATAACCCCGGTGGATAAAACAACCACATCATCCATGGCAATTTGAAAATTCTCTGCTACTTGCTGTGCCATTGCGATAGCAGCGGTATATCCTTGTTCTCCCGTACAGGCATTTGCATTCCCTGAATTACAAACAATGGCTTGTGCTTCTCCATTTTGTACATGTGCCATATTCAGCTTCAAAGGTTCGGCTTTGACTACATTTTTTGTAAATGTAGCAGCAACTTTTGCAGGTCGGTCTGATAAAATAATCATCAAATCAGGTCGCTTACTTTTTTTAAGCCCGGCAGTTATTCCCTGACATGAAAATCCTTTTACAAATGCTATATTTTTCCCAGACATAATGCTTATGCTATTGTCATTTGTTTGTATTTGTCGAATTTCAGCTTACGAATCACACGTAACAATCTTATATTATGGATGCAAAGGCAAATATTGCAGGCCTTCACATTCATCCAATCCCAACATAATATTCATATTTTGAACAGCTTGTCCGCTGGCTCCCTTCACAAGGTTGTCCAGGGTTGATATCGTTACAACTGTATGTGTACGTTCATCATAAATAACCTTAATATCACAATAATTGGATCCGCGGACAGATTTTATTTCAGGCATATGGTCAACAATCCTGACAAAGGGTTCCTCTTTATAAAACTTTTTGAATAAATTGACCAAATTTTCTTCAACAATTTTTCCTTTTGGTCGATAATATACTGTCGATAATATCCCCCTGTCCACAGGAAGCAGATGTGGAGTGAATAATAATTGGACATCTTCCCCCGTAAAAGAGGACAAAGCTTCCTGCATCTCAACCGTATGCCTGTGATGCTTTAATCCGTAAGCCTTGAAATTATCATTGACATTAGAAAAATGCGTCACCGCCGAAGGCTTAATTCCCGCACCGGTAACTCCCGTCTTTGAATCTGCAAGAACAGAACAAGGATCAACCAACCCTTCCTTTATCAAAGGTGCAGCAGCGAGGATCACTGATGTCACAAAACAACCGGGATTTGCAACAAAATCAGATTGTTGAATCTCTTTCCTGAAAAATTCAGGAAGACCAAATATCGCTTTGCTTAAAAATTCGGGACATGTATGTGTGGCATGATACCACTTTTCATAAACCTCCGCTGATGAGAGGCGAAAGTCTGCAGAAAGATCAATTATTTTATATTTTTTCCCTTGATTTTTCCGTACAAATTCCTGAGAAATCCCATGTGGCAAAGCAAGAAAAACCAGATCAAGGTCATAATCATCAATCTGATCCATTCTTACCAAAGGGATATCAACAACATCAACAAATTGCTTATGAATATCAGAAAAGCGTTTTCCTTCATGACTTTCGGAAGTTATTACTTCCAGCTTGACTTTGTCATGATTAACTAATAAACGAACCAATTCAGACCCGGTATAACCGGTTGCTCCTATAATTCCAGTTTTATACATTATTTTTTAATATTATCAATTGACAAAAATAAAACATTAACCACCTGTTCTATTTGTTCTTTGGTAATCACCAATGGAGGAACTAAGCGTATCGTATTGCCCGATGTTGCATTTGCAAGGACACCGAGTGATAACATTTTCTCTACAACATCACGGGCAACAAGGTCCTCATCCAAAACAACCCCCAACATCAAACCAATGCCTCTTATTTCTTTTATCGCCTTTAATCCCTCAGCCTTTTCCTTTATCAAAGATTTAAAGAACATTCCCTTTTGAGAAACTTCATCTAAAAAAGCCGGATCTTCTAATACACCAACCGTAGCAAGAGCAGCTGCCGTAGCAAGAGAATTTCCTCCAAAAGTTGTTCCATGCTCTCCAAAAGTAATGACATCTGCCACCTTTTGTTTTACCAGAACAGCACCAATAGGAACTCCTCCGGCCAGCCCCTTGGCCATGGTGACCATGTCAGGGGTAACATCAAAATGTTCATATCCGAAAAACTTACCTGTTCGTGCAGCTCCACATTGTACTTCATCAAAAATCAATAAAATATCATTTTTATCACATAGCTCCCGTACAGTCTGGATATAATCATGATCTGCCTGAACAATACCTCCTTCTCCCTGTAATACTTCAATAATAACTGCACAGGTATCCTTTCCGACATTTTCCTTTAAAGCCTTTATATTATTAAACGGCACTTTTTTAAATCCATCAGGTATCGGCTCAAAACCTTTTTGCATTTCTTCTTTTCCTGCAGCAATAGTAGCCATTGTACGTCCGTGAAAACAACCGTCCATACTGATAATAGTGCCCCCTTTATTTTTTGCATGCCCGTATTTGCGAGCCAGTTTTATTGCTCCTTCCACCGCTTCAGCTCCACTATTGGTAAAAAAAGCACGATCCATGCCACTCAATTCAACCATTTTTTTTGCCAACAAGACTTGTGGTTTGCTTACGTAAAAATTTGAAACATGAATCAATTGTGCAGCCTGCTTCTGAATTGCTTCCACAAGTACCGGATGTGCATGCCCCAAACTATTTACAGCAATACCGGCCAATGCATCAATATACTTTTTCCCTTCAAAATCCCAGACATAAACACCCTCTCCCTTCTCCAAAGCCAAAGGATACCGGGCATAGACCTGCAAATAATACTGCTTGTCTAAAGACAGCAAGTACTTTGATGTTATTGTATTCCCCATTACGTATTCATTTTTATTTGTAAATTATTTACGATATATCAAACAAGCCCTTACCTCAATAAAGTTCCTGACCTCTCATGTGTAAAAAGTTCTTGTAATATTGCCCGGGGTTTCATCCCGTTAATAATCCTGACTGATTTCACGCCCTGCGATATGGCATTAAAACACGATTCCATCTTTGGTATCATTCCTCCTTGTATGGCTGATGCTCCAATACGTTTCATACCCTCAACATCAATTTCACGTACCAATGTTTCCGGTTTTTGGGGATTCTCCATCAAGCCATCTACATTGGTCAGTGCCACATAAGCTTCCGCACCCAAAGCCCCTGCTACATGACCGGCAAACATATCGGCATTCACATTATAATCCTTTCCGTCTTCACCGCCTGCAATTGAAGCAATAACAGGAATCATTGATTCTTTCAGCAAAATATTGATCAAACGTGTGTTTACAGTTGAAACATCACCCACCTGTTTCAGGTCAACCTGCTCAGGCTTTCCATTGATCCATTGTGTATGTATTCTTTTTTTCGCCAAGACCATTTTTCCGTCCTTTCCGGATAAGCCCACCGCTACTTGTCCTTTTCCATTGATCATTCGGACAAGTTCTGAATTCACCCTGCCCTTCAACGCCATCTCAATATACATCAACGCTTCATCTGTTGTCCTACGATGACCATCAACAAATTCACTCTCAACACCAACTTTCTCAAGCAATTCATTGATAAAAGGACCTCCTCCATGAACAATTACAGGCTTTACACCCCATGCAATCAATTGGCAAATATCATCCAGTACAGAATGCTTCATATCTTCATTTAGCATGGCATTCCCTCCATATTTTACAAGGACAATTTTACCTTTGTATGCATTTACTAAACTACTATCTGTATTCATCCGTTTATTATTTTGAATTTCCTGATATGCTCAACCGAAATAAATTATTATACACTACCCCCTTGTTATAAATTGACATCAAAGATAAGTATTTATCAGATTTTTATTCCTTAGTCCACCCTTAAATTATTTTATGCGAAAGAAATACATCTTATATAATTATAAAATAATATTATATATCATCTTTTTTAACAACATGAAAATAAGTTATTTTATTTTTATCTTCTTATTAATTTCGTATCTTTATAGCATATTTATAAAAATATAAAAGAGAGGTTCATGAATTTGTCCATCAAACAACAGTTAATCTTTTTCTTTTTTCTTCTCTGCTGTTTTTCATGTCATGAAATGACTACAAAAGAAAGCAGCAAAGCACAGGAAGAACAAGAGATAATTTCTGTGGACTTAAAAAATACTGTTGAGACAATTATTGGAGAGACAATGTCCATGTCCATCCTTATGGAAGTTTTGCTAACTTATGATGATTTCGAAATTCATGGAAAAGAACCAAAGATAGTGCAAGAACATATCCTTAAACAGGAAACCAACATGATTCACTCTTACATCTATTTTACATCATTTTCTGATTTTGACAGTGTACTCTATGCGAGAAAAAAAGATGGTTGTACAATGCCATTATTAAGTAAGGAAGAAATTATCAACGAAGATCAAGTCAGATATGTAATTAAAGAAAAAAGAAAGCATATTTATAAGCAGACAAAAGGGAATACAGAACAAATTGTTTGTATATTTCCTTTTTTTGTTGAAGGTGATCTCATAGGTTTTGTTAAAACTATCTCTGTACTTCCATAATATATTTTTTATCATACATTGTTATTCAAATAACACACTTTTTAATAAATCAAAGATTACAGGTAATTAAATTGTCTAATAAAAAAATCAACATATAAATTTCAAAACATAATGAAGATAGAAGATGTTGCAAAAGCAGTAAATGCCAGAGTTCTGACCGGGAAAAATCAGGTTCAAAAAGAAGTTGAATATGCTTTTGCTTCAGATTTAATGAGTGATGTATTAACTGTTAGTAAGGACCGACTGCTTTTAATAACAGGTCTGGCGAATATACAGGCAATCCGTACTGCCGAAATGGCTGATATATCAACCATTATATTTGTAAGAAACAAGAATATCTCACAAGAGATTATTAATTTAGCAGAAGAAAACAATATAATCATTATGGTCTGTTCAGGTTCTATGTTTAAAACATCCGGGCAGCTCTTTATGGCAGGGTTAAAGCCACTTTTTTGATTCATAAATGCAATTTGATTTTACCATAACAGGAGGCGATTTTTCTAATGCAGGTGCTGCATCAAGCAGTATAAAAAAATTGTTAAAACAATTAAATATTGAACCCCAAATTATAAAACGTGTTGTTGTCGCTCTTTATGAAGCTGAAGTTAATGTTGTGGCACATGCATACCAGGGAACAATAACAGTAAAAATTGACAGCGAAAAAATTCTAATGAAAGTAGAAGACGAGGGACCCGGAATAGAAGACATAGAACTGGCTATGCAGGAAGGCTATTCAACCGCGAGCCACGAAGTCAGGGAAATGGGGTTTGGTGCAGGCATGGGACTATCAAACATAAAAAAAAATGCAGATCATTTTTCAATACAAAGCACCGTAGATAAAGGAACAAAACTGGACATAACAACAAAGTTTAACTAAATGGACACAAAAAGTTTTCATCATGCGCTAAAAATTGATAAAGAGCTGTGCATTGGATGTACGCATTGTATGCGTGTTTGTCCAACCAAAGCTTTGCGGGTCAAAAAAGGGAAAGCCGTTTTGAATCCTGATAAGTGTGTTGATTGTGGCGAATGTTTCAGAAAATGTCCGGTTCATGCGATCTATATTGAGCAGGATGATTTTAATGAAATTTATCAATATAAACACCGGGTCATTCTGGTCCCTTCTGTTTTCCTTGGTCAGTTTCCTGAGGATATTACCATTGGGGAAATTCACGGACACCTGATGAGAATTGGGTTTGATCACGTATATGAAGTTGAACAAAGTTGTGATATCATAGAAGAATCAACCAATAAGTATATAAAAGAAAATAAACCCAATCCTGCCATTAGTACTTTTTGTCCTGCTATTATCAGGCTCATCCAGGTACACTATCCCACACTTATCAGACATATTACACGCATCAAGACTCCTGTAGAATTATCTGCTATGTATTACAGGCAAAAACTCATTGACCGGGGATTTGACAAAAGCCAAATTGGCATCTTTTATATCACACCATGTGCAGCAAAGATCACCTCTGTGAAAGCCCCACAATTTGGAGATGAAGCATCCAATATTACCGGGGTTATTAATATGGATTTTTTATACAATAAGATGCGAATGTCCATGAATAAAAGGCGTCTTGATGAACCTGTCAAAGAACTTGTTACACCAAAAGCGATTAAGTGGAGTTTAACAGGCGGGGAAAATGATAACATAAAAAGTCGTGGCATTGCTGTTGATGGGATCAACAATGTTGTACGTTTTCTTGAAAGACTTGAAAATGAGGACCTCCCCTCTCTTGATTTTCTCGAGCTACGGGCGTGTGATGAAAGTTGTGCAGGAGGCGTATTAAACCATTCAAATCGATTTATCGTTGCAGAACGCTTAAAAAACAGATGCATGCACCTTGAACAGGAAGAACAAATCAAAGATTCTCCAACAATCAGAGACTACGAAAAATTACTTAAAGAAAATATCTCAATCATGCCGATCGAATCACGATCAATTATGCAACTTGATTCTGACAGAAAAAAAGCACTTGAAAAAATGTTACATGTGCAGGAGATAATGAAAGAACTCCCAAAAATTGATTGTGGTGGTTGCGGTTGTCCTTCCTGCAAGACATTGGCAAAAGATATTGTTCAAAAAAAAGCAAAGTTGCATGACTGTGTGTTTTTGCAGCGAATTGAATACATAAAAAAGAATGTCTCCAAAGAAGAACAATTAAAAGCAATTGAACGGGTTTGGGGCAAAAAAAAGTTTAAAAAATGACTGTAGAAAAATTAGTGCGAGAATTATCGCTCACTGTTTATGGTGGAGCTTCAGGATTACAAAATTCTATCAAAGGAGCCTATGTTTCGGACCTGCTAAGTGATGTTATGGGAAATGCCGACAGCAACTTTGTATGGATAACATTACAAACGCATAAAAACATCATGGCCATTGCATCATTAAAAGATCTGGCAGCCATCATCCTGGTAAAAGACTATCAACCGGACGAAGATACATTAGAAAAAAGTAACAGTGAGGGGATCCCTATACTGGGAACTTCAGAGGAAACATTTGAAATTGCCGGTAAAATTTACAATCTGATTAATTAAAGCAAAATGAGTGCTTCAAAAGAGCAAGTAAAACCATACATAGCAGATCTACACATACACACAGTGCTTTCCCCTTGCGGAGATGTGTACATGAGTCCGTCAAAAATTGTAGAACAGGCCAGACAAAAAGGTGTTGTTATCCTGGGAATCACTGACCACAACTCGACTAAAAATTGTCAGGCTGTCAGCAATATCGCCAAAAAAAATGGCATTTTCACTCTCTGTGGAGCAGAAGTAACAACAAGAGAAGAGGTTCATTGCCTCACGTTCTTTGAAGACTTTGATGTTCTAAAAGATTTTCAAGAACTATTGGATAAACATATCTACCGAATAGCACATGATTCTGATAAATTTGGGGAACAAGTTGTTGTAAATGAAGAAGAATTAATAACTGAAGAAGTTGATCATCTTCTTATCAATGCAACTGATCTTTCTATTGAGCAACTGGCCATGGAAGTTTATGCACGCAAAGGAATATTCATTCCGGCTCACATCAACAGACCGTACAACAGCCTTTTAAGCCAACTTGGTATTGTTCCGGATGATTTGCCTTATGATGCACTGGAGATACACAGAAACACAGACCTTGATGAATTGTTAAAACTACATCCCTATTTAAAAGAAAAAACTTTTATAAAAAGTTCTGATGCTCATTTTCCGGCACAAACAGGAAATTGTACCAGCACTTTTTTCTTGCATAAATGTTCATTTCATGAAATCAAACTGGCTTTACATAAAAAAAAAGGAAGATATGTCCTTTTGAATACAAGCAAATGAAAGATTTATCGTTACATATATTAGACATTGTACAAAACTCATTACGGGCAGAAGCATCCTTTATCGAAATCTATATTGAAGAAAGTGTCCTGAATAATACAATGTCCATTACGATCCGGGACAATGGCATTGGCATGGGGAAAGATCTTTTAAAAAAAGTTACAGACCCTTATTTCACCACAAGAACGACCAGGAAAGTTGGAATGGGCATTCCTCTTTTTAGGCAAAGTGCAGAAATGGCAGGTGGAAATCTCAGGATCGAAAGTAAAAAAGGAAAAGGCACCACGATACAGGTAAATTTTATTTTTGACCACATTGATAGACCTTCATTGGGTGATGTTGTCGGTGTATTCTGTATAATGGTGCAGGCAAATGAAAAGATCAGGTTTCTTTATCAACACAAAACTGATAAGGGGGATTATTTGGTTGACACAAAAGAAATTAAGAATGCTTTGGGAGAATCTTC
>CAYSRH010000067.1:0-8386 GCA_964433245.1 uncultured Bacteroidales bacterium
TACTTCAACACAGCGACAGCCAAATTGATTTTTGACATTCTTAATGTTTTGGAATCTATTGGAGAAAATGAAAAAGAAGTGTTGATCAGATGGCATTATTCAGAAAAAGATGAAGACATGAAAAGCGCAGGAAAAGAGTATGAGGATCTGGCAGAAGTTCCTTTTGAACATGTTCCTTATTGAATTTCAGGTAGAGTGGGCAAAATAAAACAATTATGAGTGAAGAAATATTAAAAGCTCTGATGCAATTATTTGCATTGATTGCTAAACAGGATGAAGGTGTTGGTAGCGAATCTGACGAGCGACAATTTGTAATCAGATTCCTAAGTAGTCAACTTAATCAGGAGGCAGTAAATGAGTATATTGAATTGTTTGATAATTATGCCGGGCTGAATGACAAACATCTGGAAGAAAAAAAGCTGACATCAGTACATGATTCGGTAAAGATTATAGGTATCTGTAAAAAGATCAACAAGACCCTTAATCAGGAACAGAAGATTGTTGCTTTGGTTCGGCTTTACGAAATGGTAAATACCCAGGGAGAGTTTACTACCCAACGTATGTCCATCATTCAAACTGTTGCCAGGGTTTTTAAACTTAGTCAGGAAGAGATCAATGATATTCAGAAATTTATTGTGCAGGATAATCCCCGGGAATTAGATATATCATCAAATTTTTTAATCATAGACGATAGAGAACATTCATTTGAAAAGGCAAAACTCATTCAAACTGAAGATTTAAAAGGATGTATTGTAATTTTACACATCAGAAGTGTAGAACTGTATTTTCTCAAATATACAGGAAGTGAAGAATTGTATTATAACGGACTTGGACTAAACAATAAATATATATATCTATTTGCTAATGGGAGTACGGTGAAACTTCCGAAAGGAAAACCGATTTATTATAGTGACATAACCTCTCGTTTTTTAGATGATTTCGCAGAAAGCAAAATATCTTATCATTGTGAAGACATTAACTATACTTTTCCCAATGGAAACGTAGGATTAAATAACATTAGTTTTTCTGAGAATCATGGAAAATTATTGGGTATTATGGGGGTGAGTGGTGCAGGGAAAACCACTTTACTGAATGTTCTTTGTGGAATAGAAGAGCCTACAGGGGGAAGAGTACTTATTAATGGAACAGATTTGCATGAAGAGCCCGAAAAGATCGAAGGGGTTATTGGGCTTGTTCCTCAGGACGATCTTTTAATAGAAGATTTGACGGTATTTGAGAATCTTTATTACAATGCAAAACTGTGTTTTAAAGATAAAGCAGAACAGGATATTCTTGAACTTATTGATAGAACTCTTAATAACCTGGGATTGTTAGAATACAAAGACCTGAAAGTAGGTTCTCCCATTAAAAAGGTAATTAGTGGAGGACAACGGAAACGATTAAATATTGCATTGGAGTTAATCAGAGAGCCTTCTATACTTTTTGTTGATGAGCCAACAACAGGATTGTCTTCAGGGGATTCAGAAAATGTAATGGACTTACTCAGGGAGTTATCTCTTAAAGGTAAATTGGTGTTTATAGTTATTCATCAGCCTTCGTCAGAGATATACAAGATGTTCGACAACATTATGTTGATGGATGTAGGAGGTCGTATGATTTACTATGGGAATCCTGTTGAAGCGGTAATGTATTTTAAAAAGATGGATGCGCAAATTAACAGTGATGTTGGTGAATGCCCTACATGTGGAAATGTAAATCCTGAATTAATATTTAATATAATAGAGGCTCGTGTGGTTGACGAATTTGGGAAATACACAGGAAAAAGAAAAGTGTCGCCTGAAAAATGGGAAGAATATTTTCATAGAAATATCTCAATAGAAGAAAAAAAGAAGGAAGAGGAAAGTATGCCCAAAGCCTTAAAAATCCCGGGATGGGTAAAACAATTGAGGGTGTACACTGCGAGAGATTTTTTTTCTAAGATCAGCAATAAACAATATATTATTCTGAATTTGCTGATAGCACCGTTGTTAGGATTTATATTGGCATTTATAGTGCGGTACATAGAAGACCCTTTGTCCAGTGTTTATATTTTTCGTGAAAATGAAAATATTGCACGGTTTATTTTTATGGCTATTATTGTGGCATTATTTTTAGGATTGATAGAAAGTGCTGAAGAAATATACAGGGATCAAAAGCTTTTGAAACGTGAAAAATTTTTAAATCTTAGTCGTTCGAGCTACTTGGTTTCTAAAATTTTGATATTATTATTATTATCTTCTATTCAGTCCTTTGTTTTTGTGATTATAGCGAATAATATTTTGGAGATACGGGGCATGTTATTTTATTACTGGTTTGCTTTGTTTACTATAGCCGCCTTTGCCAATATGCTGGGATTGAATATCTCAAACTCATTTAATTCTGTAGTAACCATTTATATAATGATTCCTTTGGTCATAATTCCTATGATGATTTTAAGCGGAGCCATATTTGATTTTGATAAACTGAACCGTAAAATCAGTGGGGTGGGACAAGTGCCAATAATTGCCGAGCTGATACCTACCAAATGGACGTATGAAGCTTTGATAGTGAATCAATATAAAAACAATACATTTAAGAAGCAATTTTATGATGTAGAAAAAGAAATAAGTAATTCAGACTATAAACGGGTGTATTATTTGCCTGAATTACGAAAACATCTGGAAAAATGTAAGCAGGAATATAAGGAAAAGGATACACTAATTCAATCCAGATATAATTTCACATTGTTGAAAAATGAATATAATAAGGAGATACATAGTACCCCATTAATTGATTGTCAGGTTCTTGAAGGTGATTCTTCACCGGAAGATTTTAACCTTATAAAAGCAGAAAATATTGGTCAGTATTTTAAATCATTGAACAAGTTTTACGGTGAAATATTTCAAAAATACAACAACCATAAACAAAAAATGATCAGTTATTGGATGAAAAAAGACAGCGAGTATTTTACATTGATAAGAAATCAATATCATAATGATAATATTGCTGATATAGTAAAACAAGTATTCAATCATAATAAGATTATAGAATATGAAGGGCATTTGTATCGTAAGGTAGATCCCGTCTTTTTTGAACCGATTCCAAAACATGCTTTAGATTTCCGTAGTCATTTTTACGCTCCTAAAAAACATATAGCAGGAGTGTATATTGATACTTACTGGTTTAATATGATTATAGTGTGGTTATTTACAATTATTATGTATGTTTCTCTTTATTATGGTTGGTTCAAAAAGTTAATTAATATCAGGGAAACATGAAAAAATATATACTAAAATAATTCATATTGTAAGCAACAAGCTTGTGTATTTAAAAAAAGAACTTTATGAAATGAGCAAAGCACAGTTTATAGTGGATAAATCCCCCTTCAGCATCTTTTGGGTCTCGCCCGAAGGGAAATTCACCTATGTCAATGAGATGGCAGTGAAGAAACTTGGCTATTCACGCAAGGAGCTTCTGTCGATGCATATATGGGATATTGATTCGAATCACCCCCAGGAGAAGCGGAAAGAGCAATGGAACCGGTACCGGAAAGAAGGAGGAGGAAGCTTTGAGTCAGAACACCGGCGGCGGGATGGCACGACATTTCCTGTTTGGATCAACAGCTATTACCTTACATTTGAAGGGCAGCAGATAGAGGTTGCCAGGGTTGAGGACATCACCGAGAGCAAACGTATAGAACAGGAGATGAGCGACCAGAAAGATCTGCTTACGGCAATCTATCGCAATGCACCTTTGGTGATGATGGTTGTAAATGCCGAAAGACGGATTCAGCAGGTCAATGGCTTCGCAACACAGTTTGCCGGACGAGATGCTGAAGAAATGCTCGGTTTACGCGGTGGCGAGGCGCTGCGATGTTTGCATGTGCTGGATGACCCGGAAGGTTGCGGATTTGGCGAATTTTGTCAACAATGTGTTATCCGTAATACCGTTCTTGATACTCTTGAGAACGATGAAACGTATTTACAGATCGAATCGCCCTATTTTTATCAAGGGGAAGATAATAAAGTCAAAAAAATGACCTTTTTGACTTCGACCACACCTATTACGGTAAAAGGTGACCGCATGGTTTTGGTGACATTGCAGGACATTACTGAGCGAAAGAAAATGGAACAGGAACTGGTCAAAGCAAAAGAGCAGGCTGAAGAAAGCGACCGTCTTAAATCTTCATTTCTGGCCAACATGAGTCACGAAATACGCACACCGATGAATGGCATTCTTGGTTTTGCCGAATTATTGAAAGAATCGAATTTAACAGGAAATGAGCAGCAGAAATATATTAAAATTATTGAAAAAAGTGGCGAACGTATGCTCAATATCATCAATAATATTATTGATATCTCGAAAATTGAAGCAGGGGTAATGAAATTGGATATTAAGGAAACGAATATCAACGAGCAAATCGAATACATCTATACCTTTTTTAAACCTGAGTTGGAAGCCAAAGGAATGAAGCTGATGTTTAAAACAAGCTTACCTGCAAAAGAAGCCATCATTAGAACCGACCGTGAAAAAGTATATGCCATACTTACCAACCTTGTTAAAAATGCCATTAAATATAGTAAAAACGGTACAATAGATATTGGTTATAAAAAAAAGGGTGGAAATCTTGAATTTTATGTAAAAGACAGAGGGATCGGGATTCCAAAAGACAAGCAGGAAAACATATTTGAGCGTTTTATTCAGGCAGATGTTGTTGATAAAATGGTTCACCAAGGAGCAGGTTTAGGATTGTCGATTACCAAGGCATACATCGAAATGCTGGAAGGACGAATCTGGGTGGAAAGTGAGGAAGAGATTGGCTCAACATTCTATTTTACATTACCTTACAATGCTGAGCCAATAGAAGAAGTTGTTAAACAGCAATCTGAGCCTACTGATAAAGCGGAACAGGTTAGAAAGCTGAATATACTGATTGTCGAAGATGACAAAGTGTCGGAAATTTTGTTGGACGAAGAACTTAAAACAGTTGGTCAAGAAGAAATTTTAATAGCAAGGAGAGGTGTTGATGCTGTTGAATTATGTCGCAATAATCCTGATATAGATTTGATTCTGATGGATATCAGGATGCCTGAAATGGATGGATATGAAGTCACCCGAAAAATAAGGGAATTTAATAAAGATGTTGTCATAATAGCACAGACCGCTTATGGACTATCTCGCGACAGGCAAAAGGCAATTGAAGCGGGTTGCAATGATTATATTTCAAAACCTATTAACAAAAATGAATTGTTTGCATTAATTCAAAAGTATTTCAAAATTCCCCGGAATACATAGAAAAAACGGGTACTATTTTTATTTGCTTTTTTCGGTTTCAAAATATTCCCTGATCATATCTATGATTGGTAATTTTCCTCCAGCTCCATGCCCGCTATTTGCATAAGCATAATAGCGCTTTTCTCCTTTGATACGGTTGTAGGCGGAAAAATTAATTACTGAAGGACATATATTGTCCTGTAGTCCGCTTGTCATCATCAACGGACATTGAATCCATGGCGCCAGATTGGATATATCTGTATAACTTAAAGTTTCATATATGGTCTCCCAGTTTAAGCCGGGCTTTTCTTTCATATATTCCTCAAATAAAAGGACAGGCTCTTCCACTGTCTGGTAATAGACCGGAAAATTTGAAAATCCGGGAACTCTGGCTGCGGCGTATTTGATCCTGTGGTCAAGTGCAGCGGTTGCAAACGTTAATGTGCCTCCCTGACTTACGCCATATACTGCAATCTTTGAAGTGTCCACCTCGTTTCTGGAATAAAGAAAATCAACTGCTCTGATACAATCCATGTATGCGCCGCGGTATATATAATTGTCTTTATCTTCTACCTTGTATTGATAATATTCAGGAAAACCCGGGTTAATCTCGTTGGCACTCATTCCATGTCCTCTTGTATGCAACGAAAAAACGCAAAAATAATCTGAAATTCTCGGAGGCAAAGCTCCACCGTAAAAGGGAACTTCAAGCAATCCGGGGTGCTTTTTTCCATCGTTAGGTCTTGTGTACCAGCCATGGATATTTATATTTCCATGGCTTTTCATCGTAACCAGATATACATTGGCTGTTTCAGTGCATAAAGAATCTACTTTTTTTAATTGAAATGATGGTTCAATAGCTGCAAGTTCTTCTCTGGCTTTTTGCCAGTATTCATCGAAATCGTCTCTCCGTGTTAAAGGATAATCTATATTTTCCGGTTCATACCCTACGCGAAACATTTTATTAAATAGCGTATCGCCCTGCGCTCTGATAATAAACTCAAACTTATAAAATCCCGGCTGCGTTGTTTTATAACTGAAAGCTATGGAAGCGCTATCTCCCCTGTTGATGTCAAAATTCCTTGTGTAAGTTCGATATACCGTGTCGGGATTGTAACGATCGGGCAATACATTGCATATGACTTCGGAACTCAGGTCAAATGGATGGGCGGTATCCAATTTGACTTTCATACTAACTTTCATACTGTCATTTCCTTCGAAAAGTCCTGTTTTTATGGGTGTTGAAAAGTTAATAGAGGAATAATTCGACAACGAATTTGTAGTAATAGTATATAGACCTTTATATAATCCACCTTTATTTTCATGAGATTTTACTCTTATAGCCAACACATTTTCCTTATTCCACCGGATGTTCTTTGGATTGATAAAGTAAGTTCTGTTTTTTCTTTCGGGAACATAAGGATCTATTTCTCCTGTATTCCCTATTTTTTCGCCATTCCAATAGCATTCATCGGCTCCTGCCACTTTTCCCAGATAAAGCTTCAATTGTTTATGCTTCATAAAATAAGGAGATTTCTTTATTCCGGAGGGAATGTACACCTTAAATCTATACCAGGCAACTCCTTTATAATCTTTATATCCTTGCTTATTCCAGGTGGCGCCGGTTTTTATTTCTTCCCAGGAACTGTCATCATAATCAATATTAGCCCACTGTAGTGAATCGCCGGTCTTAAATGCGATGGTTTCGGGTAAATGTAAGCGATATTGTAACTTATCATTTTCATTACTTTTACAGGACGCTATTAAAATCAGCGTCATGATAAAAAGAATTGTGAATTGTTGTTTCATAAAAAGTGTTTCGTTCGTTAATAATGTTTAATTCATCATAAAAATAGTAAAAATCATCACATTTGCCCGAATATTTTTATAGATCTTTGTTTTTTTTTTATTTTTTACATGTTCGGTTCATAAATAATAATCTTTATAGTCTCTCCGGCATCTATATTCATCTCAAGTCCTTTGATCAGTTCTTTTCCATCATAAATACCGACATTATCATTTATTTTTACATGATATTGCTTATTCACTTTAATAGTGAACCATTCAGGGAACTGATTTATCCTGGGGTAATCATAAGGCAGGTTTAGATGTGTTTTATGTCTTTGCTCATCAAAAAATAGTTTGCCATCCCAGTTAACATCGCTTTTAACTAATATAAATAATTTATCATCAGTATTATGAGCACCAAAACTAACCCTTTTGTCCCAATTGCTTATATAGGTACCCTGCGTTTTCCATAGGGCGTACATTATGCTTGTACGTGCAAAATTACCATCACCATGCCATCCCTCAACTATTCCATTCTCTTTCTGGATATTCCACATCTTTACTATTTCTGTGTCTAACCAACTGTCAACATGTTCAACGGACTCCCTGTTATATAAATTCAAAGCGCTTTCTATTGCATCGGCATAACCATCGGCACTATAATTACCTTCCCAGTTTTGATCTGTATAGAACTTTTGTAGATTAATTAATGCTTTTATGACAGGTTTTCTGAATTCCTCATTATCACTCACCATGTAAAGCGTGTAAATACCATTTAAAGTATAGCCGTAGGTGTCGGCAATGCCGGAATCTATAACCTCGCCGGTTTTGGGATTTATTGCATTATAAAACATTCCATGTTCATTCCTGCCTTTATCTAAGATAGTTTTATATAATGAAAACAAAGAAGGTGAATACTGATCCATTTTCTCTTTATCAACATAACTCAGGGCAATGTATAACTCAGAAAGACCGGAAATAATTTCGCAGCCGTGATCACGCAGTCGTAAATATTCATAATTTTCAATCCTGTTTTCTTTATTTAATAAGTAATAATCTCCGATTTCAATAGCCCACCTTAGGAATTTTTCATTCCCTGTCATCCAATATAAACGAGAGAGCACCTGTAATAATTCCCCATTTATTTCCAGCTCCGGAACTCCTCCGAGGTATTGCCCCTGTATCTTGGTAACAGGACCTTCACATAAATTATATAAATCATTTATTATGTTGATCATACGGTTGCTCCATGGGCTAGGACCAAGCCATTCCATCAAAGGCATCAACCCGTCCTTTAAATATTCGGAAGAACCAAAAATGATATTACCCGTGTCAGGTCTAACAT
>CAYSRH010000068.1:0-8322 GCA_964433245.1 uncultured Bacteroidales bacterium
CCTTCTCTGTGTTTAATATTTCGTATTCCTTGATTTGCATGATTTTTTCAATAAAGTCCTTTGTGTTAAATGTTAGTTGTTCAAAGGGAATCGTGTTGGGCGTAAATGCGGTGATTTCAATGAGGCATTCTTTGCTATTGATTGGCAAACAATAAGCAAATCTAACGTAAGCATCCTGAGGTAATCTAAAATCCATAAAAGTGGCTTTGGTATGGTCAAAGAAAGGGGATGATGTCTTGATAAATAATCCTACAAATTGTTGCTTGATAGGTTTAGGTAGTAAGTTTTTTCGCAAAGTGTAGAGCGGGGTACTATCAAAAAAACGAAGACATGAAAAAACAGCATTTTCGCATAACACAATCACTTGGTTAGTCTCATCTCTGATATTTTTGATGGTATCTCCGGTATAGTCAAAATGAGGATGTGTTTTAAGTGTTTGAATTACTTTCTTTTTGATCTCGCTAATAGCAACTAATTTATAGTTATAGGGAGTGATTGATTGGGTTATTCTCTTTCCATTTGTATTTATCACACAGATTTTTTTCCATGTTTGTATGGTTAAAGAATCCCAATGACCCTTGTCGTTTTCCCAAAATCCAATGGTGTGAGCTCCATTTTTGTTTTCTTTGTCAATGATGAGAATGCGTTGCATGTCAGGAATGGCAGATGAGAGTAATTCTTGCGCAAGCGATAAGCCCGCACAACCTGCTCCTCCGATGATGATGTCATAGAGGATGTGATTATGCTCTGTTTTTATGTGCATAAAGAATCATCATTGTATATGGATAGAAAAATTGAAATTACGTTAAAATTTTTACAATGAAGGGGTGTTTAGTAGAAATTTTAGAGAATTTGTAAAAACAGACTAACGAACGCCAGCGCCCAATCTGCGATCATGCTTTATGGTCACTCGTATCTCCGGCAACAATAATGACAAAGAGGATCAAAGAGGATTAAAAAAGAAAGAAAATCCCGGAATAAGTTCACCGGAAAAATCAACCGAAGATAAAAAATAAAATCGTAGATTTGTTGCTACGTAAATCAGAGTAAATAATAATGGAGTATAAAAAAACAGAAAAAGCATTCGCTTCTTTTTCAAATTACCATGTGCTGGTGATCGGGGATGTGATGCTGGATTCCTATCTATGGGGACGTGTCGGCAGGATCTCGCCCGAAGCACCTGTTCCGGTGCTGGATTGTAAGGAAAGAGAACATCGCCCCGGGGGGGCTGCCAATGTGGTAAGAAACTTATTGGCACTGGGAGTGAAAACGCACCTGTGTGCCGTGGTTGGAGAAGATGAAAAAGGACGCTTGTTGAGCGGACTGCTCGAAGAACAGGGTGTTGATGTGTCAGGTTTGGTGGGAGACAAGACCCGGCCTACAACAGTAAAAACGCGTGTGATTGCCGGAAATCAGCATTTACTTCGGGTAGATGATGAGGTCACCACACCTGTTTCGCTTCAGGTAGAAAAATTATTGCGAAAAAAAATTGAAGAAATACTTTCGCAAAAGCAGATTGATGCGATTGTATTTGAAGACTATGACAAAGGTCTTATCTCTGCCGGATTAATCAAATACGTAACATCCGTTGCCACAGAGAAAAGCATTCCTGTTTTGGTGGATCCGAAAAAAAGAAATTTTAAAAACTACAAAAACATCACACTTTATAAACCCAACTTTAAAGAGTTTGTTGAAGGAACCAAGCAGGAATTCGACAAGCATGATATAGCCACGATGGATATTTTGATTGCAAAATTTATGGAAAAACAAAGCATTGATTGTTTGTTGCTGACATTGGCAGAGGCCGGTATTTTTGTGCGATATAAAGACAAGAGTATGCATATTCCCACCCTCGAAAAACTTGATGTGGCTGATGTGAGTGGTGCCGGAGATACGGTCATCAGCGTAGCAGCAGCCTGCCTGATCGCAGGATTACCTTATACTGAGATTGCAAGAATAGCCAACATAGCTGGTGGATTGGTATGCGAAAAACCCGGCGTTGTGACGGTTGATAAGGAGCAGTTGCTGCAAAAAACAAAGTCAGTCTTGTAGCAATTTCATAGTGCTTCAAATAAATATATTGTGATTTTTTTATATGTTTTGTATTTGTAAATTTACGCCCTGACAGGAAATAATCCTGTCACGTAGGTTACAAATTGATAAAAAGAAAGAAAATGTTTGAATCAGAATTAGCGGCGATTATTTTATTATCAGCTTTTATTTTCTTTGCCCGGGTTCTTGATGTTGCTTTGGGAACAATCAGGATTATTTTTATTTCAAAAGGATTTAAATGGCTTGTTCCTGTTATTGGTTTTTTTGAGGTATTGATTTGGATCATTGCCATAGGAGAAATTATGGACAATCTAAACAACTGGATTTACTATGTCTTTTATGCAGGTGGTTTTGCTATGGGAAATTATGTTGGGATGGTTATAGAGGAACGTTTGGCGATAGGTTATGAGATGGTTCGTGTCATAACAAAAAGAGATGCCTATGAATTGATTGAAAAAATTAATGATGAAAAATTTGGTCTGACACATGTCAGAGCCCACGGATCAAAAGGTAAAGTAGCCGTTTTGTATGTGATTGTAAAAAGAACAAACCTAAGCTGTTTATTGGATATTATTAAGGCATATAACCCCAAAGCGTTTTATACAATAGAAGAAATTCGCTATGTAAATGATGTCAATCTACAAACAAGCAACCCCATAAAAAAAAGAATTATGGCTCGTTTATTAAAAGGAAAGCACTAATAACAATATGCTCACGTACATATCAAAACATATTGCCAACAACAGTTAAGATATATCATTGAATGTAAATGATATATGTCTCCTGTTTTTTTTCTTTTATTTGTAGTTGTGTTGTATATTTGCATTAGGGTTAATAATTAATATATTTTCTTCTAATGGTCGGTAAGTTGGAATGGGTAACTGACTTACCGACTCTTTCCTTTTAATATACTGACTCTTTCCTTTTTTGCTATATTTACATTATTGATTAATAATTTGATATCGTTGTGAGGATTCTGTTATTCATATTGTTTTTCTTACCGGTAACCTATATGCAAGGGCAGGGATTGGTTGCTTTTAATGATTATTATGATCAGTTTGTGGTGTTTAACAAAGGCAATTTTGAAATACTTTCGACACAGCCTGCTCAGGAGTTTCAGGTGGGGGGTAATTCAATTCTGTTTAAATCTTTTTCAGGGCATATTAGTAATTACAGGGAGGGGGAAATTCACAGGTATGATTTAAATGTTCAGAATTTTGTTGCATTGGACAAGATATCAGCATATGATATTTTTGGTGTTTTGAAAGTTGTGAAGGAATCGGAAATTGAGACACTGACAGCACATGCTTCTTACTGGGATGCTTCTGACAGTCTTTTGTTATTTTATGATTCTCAACGTTATTATATAAGTGTTTATTATCAGGATTCTATATACCGGGTGGAGGATGTTATTTTAAGAAAAAACAGGATAAGAAACAGAATGGCATCTAATGTTTTTGCTTTTATTTCTCCGGTCAGCAATGAGTTGAAAATCTTTTACCGGGGCGATATTTTTGTGTTAGAACCATATATGGATCAACTTACTTTTAAGGCCGGGAAAGATATTCTGGCTTATCAGGATGACAATACACAGGAGTTTAAGGTTTTTTATAAAGGACAAACGAAAACTTTGGAGTTATTACCTGTCAGGTCGTTTGAAACAGCATATGGAATGGTTGCTTATGTCACTTATGAAGGAGAATTTAAAGTTTTTGACAAAGGGGATATTCATACGATCCTTTCATATGAGCCTGATTTTTTTCACATAAAAGATGAAAGATTAATTTTTGGTGACAGAAATCGTTTTTGTTTATATAATGAAGGAGCATACGATATTTTGGAAAAATACATTCCTTCACAATATACCATAAGCAGGGATATGTTGGCATATATGTCAGCGAATGATAAATTGATCCTTTTTTATGATGGAGAAAAAAAAGTACTTACAACAGAACAGATAAACTATTATCAACTGATAAGGGATTTGGTCCTGATCAGCATTGGACATAACAAATATATGGTATGGTATAAAGGAAAGAAATATTGGTATTAACAACAAAAAGGTAAAGACGATTCATGAATTGTCTCTACTGAATCGTCTCTACCTTTTTTTGTTGGGTGGCTAATGGGACTTGAACCCACGACCCCTGGAACCACAATCCAGTGCTCTAACCAAACTGAGCTATAGCCACCATGTTTTTTATGATGCCTGCAAATTTACACATTAATTTTAAATAGAAAATAAGGATGGAAAAAAACTTTAAATGTTTTTTTTTAATTGATTTTTTCTTTTCTTTGAAATAAAAATAAGGGGTTAACATAAGAGATAAAGACAATAATAATAGGATTATTAACCTATATATATAGTGTGTAGAGCATAAAATATCGTCTATAGGTGTTTTTACGATAAAATAAAAACACAAAAAAACAGATGAAAAGAATCGAAAGAGACAAGAAATCAAGGTTTTAACAAGCATTTTTTTTGTTCTTTTTTAACATGACAAATATTTAACAGGCTGATTTTCAGGTTGGGTGGTCTTTAGGTAGATTCAAAAAAAATATTTAATATTGCCAAAAATTAAATAAAAGCCAGATTCTTATGAAAAGTATTTTAATTGCAAACAGAGGAGAGATAGCGGTGAGGATTTCTGCAACGGCAAAAAAGATGGGCATCAAGACGTATGCTATTCAAACGGCAAAAGAGCCTTCTGCCTATTATCTTGATTTTACTGATGAAGTGATATCAATAGAAGAGAATGTTTTAGGGATATCAGAATTCCTTGACATAGAAGGGATTATAGGCTTGGCAAAAAAACATAAAATTGAAGCCATTCATCCGGGGTATGGATTCTTGGCTGAGAGTCCTTATTTTGCTCAGCGCTGTGATGATGAGGGGATTGTTTTTATTGGTCCTACAGCTGATGCGATTTATAAAATGGGAAATAAGACAGTTGCCAAACAAATTGCAACAAAACATAAAATTCCAATGGCAAAGGGAAGTCCGGGTAGTGTCAAGGATGTAGAACAAGCTGTCACATTGGCAAAAGTAATAGGTTATCCGGTCATTATAAAAGCTGCATCAGGTGGAGGTGGCCGAGGAATGAGAATAGTTGAGAAGTTTGAAGATATGGCAAAAAATTTCAGATTGGCAACAAAAGAAGCTGAACAGGCCTTTAATGACCCATCTGTTTTTATTGAACGGTATATTAAAAAACCACGACATATAGAATTTCAGATTTTGGGAGATAAACATGGCAATGTTATTCATCTTGGAGAACGCGAATGTTCCGTGCAGAGAAAACATCAGAAATTATTGGAAGAAGCTCCGTCTTGTGCTCTAAGTGAAGAAATGAGACAAAAGATGGGAGAAGAAGCGGTGAAAATAGCAAAAGCAGTAAATTATTCCAGTGCAGGTACAGTAGAGTTTTTACTTGATGCCGACAATAATTTTTATTTTATGGAGATGAATACACGTATTCAGGTAGAGCATCCTGTCACTGAGGAGGTAACCGGAGTAGATCTGATCGAACAGATGATTCGCATCGCCCGGGGAGAAAAGTTAACATTGAAACAAAAGGATATTAAGATTAATGGATGGGCAATAGAATACCGCATTAATGCAGAGGATCCACAATCCAGTTTTGCACCAAATTTAGGGATAATAGAAAACATGAGTTTCCCAAAAGGGAAAAATATCAGGGTTGACACAGGGGTTCGTTCCGGATCAGAAATACTACCTTACTATGATTCTATGATTGCAAAACTTATTGTCACAGGAGAAGATAGAAAAAGAGCAATTGCAAATTCAATTAGTGCCCTGAGGAGATCACAGATCAGAGGATTAAAAACTACGATTCCTTTCCATAAAGCTGTACTTGATAATAAAAATTTTAGAGAAGGTGATTTTAATACAAGCTTCATTGAAAATATGGGACAACAATATTATCAAGAGAAAGACGAAGAGCAACTGGCTGCTTTTTTTGCTGCATTGCATCATGCAAAAGAATTAAAAGAGGAGTTGGAAGAAGTCGTAGATTATAATAAAGGAAAAAATCTGAATCCCTGGATATTAAATAAACGATTGAAATAATAAAAGCATATTTATATGAATACGAAAAGTTTGAATATTCTGCCCGGTAAATTTATTGTTCTTTCAAAGAATTCAAAGAAGTATAAATTTACATTTAAAGAAACAGGAGTTATTGAGTTGAATGGCAAGAAAGAAACAATCTCAATAGAAGAAAAGGATGGATTTACCTACATCTGTTCCGGAAATAAAAAATATAATGTTGAGATTGCAGAAAAAAATCAAAACAAATACCAGATATTGATAAATAGTGTGAGTTATGATTTAAGTGTTGAAACACCAATCTCTTTTCGAAGAAAAAGATTCTTGCAAAAGAAAAATGTGGATCGGAAAAATATCCAAATAGAAGCACCCATGCCGGGGAAAATTATAGAAGTGTTGGTCGAAGAAGGCACTGAAGTCAATGCGGGAGATTCTGTTTTGATACTGGAAGCAATGAAAATGCAAAATGAGATCACAAGTGAACAAGCAGGAAAAGTGAAGAAGATAAATGTGAAAGCAGAGGATAATGTTATGAAAAGTGATGTGTTGATAGAGTTCGAAAAATAAAATTTAGTCGAAAACTATATCTATATGTATGGATAAGTGAAATAAATTCTCATGCCCTTTTAAAAAAATATTAAATAGATTATTGTTTATTGGGTTATTATTATTATTATTGTTATAAATTTTAAGCAAGAAGTCATAAAAAACAAGATAAAAAGGATTAGAGGATTTTGGTTTTTTGTGAAAATAATTTCATGAAAATAATATCATTGCCGGAGCATGAAGCAGTTTTATCTTAGGGGTTTAATAATATTCGGATTTTTGGTTGGGAGTGTGGGAGTAATATACTCGCAGCAATTGCCTACTTATACCCAGTATAAGCTGAATGCACATGTCATTAATCCGGCTATTTCCGGAGCCAATGGATGGACTACGGTTAGTATAACTGCACGTGAACAATGGCTTGGGTTTAAAGGGAGTCCTAACACATATACATTAAGCGGAGAATGGAGGCTTTTAAAGAGAAATGAAGCTGTGACGTCCGGACTTTTTGGTGTTAAGACAAAACAGAGAGGCAGAGAAGGAAGGGTAGGATTGGGTGGTGTTGTGTACAGTGATAATAACGGACATATCACCAATACGGGAGGTCGTTTCTCTTATGCTTATCATATAGGATTGTATCAGTCTCAATTGTCATTCGGAGCTTCTATTTCGGTGTTTCAAATAAAATTTGATAAAGATAACCTAACCTTTCCTGAGGGGTATGAACCAATTATTGAAAAGGGAGAATTTAATGAATCAATATTAGCTCCGGATGCTTCAATAGGTCTTTACTACTTAACAAAAAGATATTATACAGGATTCTCCGCTAATCATTTGTTCCAGTCCTACATAAAAATAGGTGGTGCTAATCAATATAAATTATTGCGGCATCATTTTCTTACTGCCGGATATATATTTCCAATAGGAAGGGATTATGAACTTGAGCCATCCATGCTGATGAAGATGACAGAACCCGATGTAAAAGGATTTACCAATAAAATTACCGGATTAGATATCCAAACAGATGTTAATGTAAAGTTTTATTACAGAGACGATTACTGGGGTGGGATTTCATACAGAACCAACGGCGATTTGATTATATTGGCCGGAGTAAGGTATAATCAATTTTATTTTGCCTATAGTTTTGATTATACATTGAGTAATATCCGAAAGTATAGTTATGGTTCTCACGAACTTAGTATCGGTTTCAGGTTTGGTTATTCTGACCAACGATTCCGCTGGAAAGACAGGTACTAAATAAGGGAAATGTTAATTTTGTGATAATTAAAAAAAAAATCAAAAAACAATTCTTTTTTCTCCCTTGTCTTGGGGATTAGGTCACATAACAAGAAGTATCCCAATAATTTATTATTTACTTGAGCAAGGGTGTGTTTTGTATTTGGTTTCCGGAAAAAAAGGGATAGATGTTTATAAAAGAGAGTTCTGTTTACATGAACGCGTTCATTATGTTTATTTACCTTCTTTCAGTCCATATTATTTTTCAGGAAAAATTTTGATTTTGGCAATTTTTATGCAAATGCCATGTTTTTTCTATTATTATATAAGAGAAAGACAGTTCATAAAAAAAATGGAGAATCGTTTGAATTTTGATGCCATTATTTCTGATAACAGATACGGATTTTACAGCAGAAAAA
>CAYSRH010000069.1:0-8315 GCA_964433245.1 uncultured Bacteroidales bacterium
CAATTAGTTCAATCAACTCCTTTCTGTCGGCAAATTCCACATCTTCTTCACTAAAATCCAGCTCCAACTCAATCAGGCTGCAAAAATGAAGCAATTGGCTTCTTAGTTCAGATAATTTAGATCGAAATCCCCCTCGCATATGTTGTATGGCTGTCCGGTGTGCCGTTTCTGTTTGAGCAGCAATAAGGTCTGCGATGCCTTCGGCCTGACTCAGGTCTATTTTGCCATTTAAAAAAGCACGTTGCGAAAATTCGCCGGGTTGGGCAAGTGCAATTCCTTTGCTAAGTAGCAACTGAATAATACGTTGTTGGATGTAAAGAGAGCCATGGCAGTTGATCTCAACCGTATCTTCACCACTAAAAGAATGCGGAGCCTTGAATACAGACAAAAGAACCTGGTCTATGACTGTTTCGCCATCAATAATCTCACCATAATACATTGTATTGGCTTTAAATACCCTGTGTGTTTTGTGTGATTTGAAAAACCGGCTGATCAGGGTCAGGCATCCTTCCCCCGAAATCCGGATTACAGCAATAGCTCCGTTTCCTGCAGGTGTAGAAATGGCACAGATCGGATGATTGGTCATTTGTTGAAAAATTATTTGTTATTGATTTGCACAACAAAAGTAAAGATTATCATGATCTAATTACAATCTTTTATTAATTTTGCAGGAAAATAAACCGGTTGTATGTTTCGTTATTGACCTGAAATGATATAAGAAGAAGTTATGAAAGTTGATTTGCTCGAAAATGAAAGGCTGGCTGTTGAATGCGATGCCACTGTTCAGGGTGCCGAATTGATAATCCGGAACATCCTGGGACGTAAGTTGTTTTCTGAACAAATTAATTTTCAGGAAAAAACATATTCTCTCGGGCAACAACCGAGCGGAGCTTATTTTGTTCAGGTTTGTAGAGAAGACCAATTGTTCCGAAAAAGAATAGAACGGCATTGATTCTCCTGCGTATTTAACAGAAAATTATGTAGGTTTGTATTGAAAAATGAAGAAATAAAAAAAACACATGAAATTATTAGAAGGAAAAACCGCAATTATAACAGGAGCAGCAAGAGGGATAGGCAAATCTGTCGCCATCAAATTTGCTGAAGCCGGATGTAACGTAGCTTTTACTGATTTGGCTTATGATGAAAATGCAAAGGCTGTGGAAAAAGAAATTGAAGCTTATGGTGTCAAAGGAAAAGGATATGCTTCCAATGCAGCGAATTTTTCCGAAACGCAGACTGTTGTAGAAAGTATTATCAAAGATTTTGGACAGGTTGATATCCTGATCAATAACGCGGGTATTACCAAAGATACTTTGCTGATGAGAATGACTGAAGAACAATGGGATGCAGTTATTAATGTCAACCTGAAGTCTGCCTTTAATTTCACCAAAGCCGTCCTTAGGGGAATGTTGAAGACCGGAGGAAGCATTGTTAATATGAGTAGTGTCGTAGGTGTTAGTGGCAATGCCGGACAGGCGAACTATGCTGCTTCCAAAGCCGGAATGATCGGTCTGACCAAAACGACAGCCAAGGAGCTGGGATCAAGGAATGTTCGTTGCAATGCGATTGCTCCGGGTTTTATTATTACTGAAATGACACACCAATTACCGGAAGAGGTAAGAAAAGACTGGGAAAGTAAGATTCCCATGAAAAGAGGGGGAACCCCGGAAGATGTAGCCGGTGCAGCATTGTTCCTTGCTTCAGACCTTTCGGCTTATGTAAGTGGACAGGTGATCAATGTGTGTGGCGCAATGAATACATAAATTATTTTGAAAATATGAGAAAAGCAAACCCTGTTAAAATATCAATAAGTATATTGGGTACATTCTTAGTGCTTTTTCTTTTATCATGTACAACGCATCACAGAATGTCTATTGATGTGCTGGAACCGGCAAAAGTATCAGTCCCTTTCTCATATGGGAAGATCGCAATTGTACTTTCCTTGCCTGATGATAAAGAGAAAAGTAATATTGATCTTGCAGCATTAAATCAAGAGCTTGTCGCCGGATTATCTGATATAATGCAATATTCTCCGGTGTTTCTAATTGATACTGTTTTGTTTGTCCCCAATCGTGTAACCTATAATGAATTACAAAGAGTAATGGACGATCATGCTCCGGATGACACATTAAGTTATCTTTTTATTCAACCGACAGCTCTGTCTGATACTTTTTATCAAAAATACATACAGGAATATGGAGGCTTTCTGATCAACTACTATTATATGAATGAAGTATCCTATATATTATTGGATGGCATATCATATAAACAACTGGATGCTCATATTATACGGGATACATTGGTTGAACAATATTATTTGAACAATCCCGGTAATGTGAAACCGGATATGAGTTTTCATTATACCCTTGCACGAAAGAATTCCGAAAGTTATGCTCACAGAATAGCCCCACGGTGGATTGCCAGTAATCGATATATTTATGCATCAGGAGGAGGAAATTTAGAACTTATCCGGGGATATAGAAAGGTGAAGAAGGGAAGAATGGAGGATGCTGTTGCATTATGGGAAAAGGCATTGAATAATTCTGATCCTTTGGTTGTTGCCAGGGCTTCCTATAATATTGCTGTCTATTATGAAATACAGGATGATCTTGATATGGCTTTGGAGTTTGCCGCCAAAGCATTTAATACACATCAATCCGGCTTTTTTCAAAATTACCTGACCCTTTTGGAGCATAGGATACAACAAAAAGAAAGACTTATGCAACAACTTCAATGGTAATCTTTAAATGTTTGATATTTTGATTGTTGTTAATTGCGAAGATGTATTATTTTTTTTAAAAACATGCCTCTTTGTAATTTAATTTATATATTTGCACCTGATTTGTTGAATTGTTTTTACAGGATGATAGTATGTTAAAAAAAGGATTTATACTGATATTAATAAAAACGGCTTTTTTTTCTCTCTTTTTTCTTTGGGATATTATTGTAGGGGGTGCTGATTTTTTTGAAGGAGATGGTGGGGTGCATGCTTTGGAAAAAAGATCCGGTTATCATATCACCAATGATTTTTCTAAAAACAAGAATTTTACTGATTTTGAAAATCGTTTAGCTACTTTTATGCGAAGACAGCATATCAAAGGGGCTAGTGTTGGTATTGTCAAAGACGGGAAGTTAGTTTATGCAAGAGGTTTGGGTTATGCTGATGAAGAAAAAGGAATAGAAGCACAGCCATACCATATGTTCAGATTGGCCAGTATCTCCAAGCTTATTACTTCGACAGCAATTATGCAGCTAAATGAAAAGGGCTTGCTTTCACTGGATGAAAAAGTATTTGGGGAAGAAGGAATATTGAATGACAGTATATTTTTGGATATCTATGATCCAAAGGTAAAAGATATCACTGTAAGGCATCTCTTAAACCATACGGGAGGCTGGAGTGTAAGGGGAGGAGATCCGCTTTTTATGCCGGGACTTATTGCCCGTGTCATGGACGAACCTTTACCAATTAATGAGGAAGTCATTACACGCTTTATGTTACAACGAAGAAGACTGGCATGGAGACCCGGGACCCGGAGTGCTTATTCTAATTATGGATACATAGCACTCGGTATGGTGATTGAAAGAAAAGCAGGCATGCCTTACACCAGCTATGTGCAGAAACATATTTTAGATCCGCTGGGAATCCACGATATGCATATGGGAAGTGGACTTCCCTCTGAACAGTATCCCTTAGAAACAAGTTATTATGTGCCTGAAAATGAAATGCTGATACGTCCGTTTTATGATGCAACTACGGATACACTTGTCCAAAAAGCTTATGGAGGAAATGATATAGGATTGCTGGGTGCTGCAGGAGGTTGGGTTGGTTCCTCAATAGCCATTATGAAATTCCTTACGGCGATTGATGGCTTTAATGAAAGACCGGATATTCTATCCCGGGAATCTATTGAGGAAATGACAGCCAATAAGGACAATTTAGGTCCCCTCGGATGGCGTGGCGTAAATCAGAAAAACTGGTGGCGTACAGGATCCTTTTCCGGCACATCAACATTGCTCGTCCGGCAGGAAAATAATGTAAGCTGGGTGGTACTCTTCAATACCAGCAACTGGCGGGGACCAAGGTTATCGCAAATGCTTTATAATTTTGTTTCCCCATCAATAGATCATATTGATGAGTGGCCGGAACATGACCTCTTTGTTTTTTCATCACCCCATTTTTCTGCACATCTTCGGTAGATTCTAAAAAAACATAAGCAAATAAGGGAAAATGATTAATTTTCATTTAACTTTACATTTCTCATATTATATATTGTGTATTGTAAGTCCATCAAATAATCAACCACTTATTTAACAAAGAATTATGAAGAGCAAAAGAGTTTTCGTGTTTGATACAACATTAAGAGATGGGGAACAGGTTCCCGGATGTCAATTGAATACAATTGAGAAAATAGAAGTTGCCAAAGCATTGGAACAGCTTGGTGTTGATGTACTTGAAGCAGGGTTTCCGATTTCGAGTCCCGGAGATTTTAAGTCAGTTGTCGAAATATCGAAAGCAGTAGAGAGACCAACCATTTGTGCTTTGACACGTGCTGTTAGAAAAGATATTGAAGTTGCAGCAGAAGCGTTAAAGTCGGCAAAGTTTAAAAGAATACATACAGGCATAGGTACCTCCGAATATCATATCAAATATAAATTTAATTCAACACCCGAAGACATTATAGAACGTGCTGTTGATGCTGTAAAATATGCCCGTAAATTTGTTGATGATGTAGAATTTTATGCGGAAGATGCCGGACGTACCGATAATGAATACCTGGCACGAATAATTGAAGCAGTAATTTCTGCAGGTGCTACGGTATGTAATATTCCTGACACAACAGGTTATACCATGCCTTATGAATACGGCGAAAAAATAAAATTCCTTGTGGACAATGTATCGAATATAGACAAAGCAATTATTTCCACACACTGCCATAATGATCTTGGAATGGCCACAGCAAACACCCTGGCGGGAATCATCAATGGCGCAAGACAGGTAGAAGTGACGATGAATGGCATAGGTGAGCGGGCAGGTAACACATCATTGGAAGAAGTGGTGATGTCATTAAAGGCTCGTAAAGATTTGCCCTATGATACACTTATTGATTCCACAAAAATTACAAAAACCAGTCGTTTGGTTTCAAATCTTATGAGAATGCCCGTACAGCCGAATAAAGCTATTGTTGGGCGTAATGCCTTTGCCCATTCATCAGGAATTCATCAGGATGGATTCCTTAAAAACCGGGAAAACTATGAAATTATAAATCCGGAAGATGTAGGTATCAATGCCAGTTCAATTATACTTACGGCAAGAAGTGGAAGGGCAGCCATTAAGCACAGGCTCGAAAAAATGGGATATGAATTGGATGCAAAAAAAATGGATGAAATATATGAAAAATTCCTGGTATTGGCAGATAAAAAGAAACAGGTTGATGATGAAGACCTGATGGTGCTGATGGAAGGTGCTAAGAGTGATTCTGAAAAATTAATCACACTAAAACATTTGCAGGTGATCTGTGGAGAATCAACCCTGCCTGTTGCTGTTGTGACATTAAAAATGTTCGGACAAACAGAAACAGCTACCAGCCGCGGTAATGGTCCGGTTGATGCAGCCATTAATGCGGTTAAACAGATCGTTGGTAAAGATCCTCGCCTTGAAGAGTTTTTAATTCAGGCAATTACCAATGGGAGTGATGATATGGGAAAAGTACATATGCAGATCAAAGGAAGGGAAAATGCTGTAATGCATTATGGATTCGGAGCAAATACCGATATTGTAACAGCATCTGTAGAAGCATATATCAATGCCATTTCCAAGTATATCGCTGCAGAAGACAAATCAAAATAAATAATTATAATATTTATCGTGTTATCAAAAGACGGACATGCTTTATTGCTTGTCCGTCTTTAAATTTTAAAAGTAACAGTCAAATAAAATAAAGATGGATAAACAAATAATTTTTTCAATGTCCCGGGTTTCCAAAGTTCTGCCAACAGGAAAGACGATCATAAAAGATATCAGCCTTTCATTTTTTTATGGGGCCAAAATAGGTGTATTGGGATTGAATGGTTCAGGAAAGTCAACACTGCTGAAAATTATTGCAGGAAAAGACACCAATTATCAGGGAGAAGTTGTTTTTTCCCAGGGATATACCATGGGTTTACTGGAACAGGAACCATATCTGGATGAGAATAAAACTGTCATGGAAATAGTAAAGGAGGGGGTGCAGGTATATGTTGATATTATGAATGAATATGAAGCAGTAAATGCGAAGTTTGCTGAGCCCATGGATGATGACGAGATGCAGAAACTCTGTGACAGACAAGCTGCCCTGAATGATAAAATAGAGCAATATGATTTATGGAATCTGGAAAATAAATTGGAACAATCTATGGCAGCACTTAACTGTCCCGAAAGCAATACGCCTGTAAAGATACTTTCCGGAGGCGAAAGGCGTAGGGTTGCCTTGTGCCGTTTGTTGTTGCAGGAACCGGATGTGTTGTTGCTTGATGAACCAACAAACCATCTCGATGCAGAATCTGTGCACTGGCTGGAAATGTACTTAAAACAGTATAAAGGAACAGTTATTGCTGTAACACACGACCGGTATTTCCTTGATAATGTCGCAGGTTGGATATTGGAACTTGACAGGGGGGAAGGGATTCCATGGGAAGGAAATTATTCTTCATGGCTTGATCAAAAAACGACCAGGATGGCCCGGGAAGAAAAGCAGGAAAGCAAAAGAAGAAAAACATTGGAGCGGGAACTGGATTGGATAAGGCAAGGGGCTAAAGGAAGGCAGTCCAAAGGAAAGGCTCGCCTGAATAATTATGAGAAGATGTTGAATGAAGACACAAAACAAAAAGAACAACAACTCGAAATATTTATTCCAAACGGACAAAGATTGGGGAACGAGGTGATCTCAGTAAAAGATATTAGCAAATCTTTTGAAGATAAGTGCCTGATTGAAAATCTAAGTTTTACTCTGCCCCCGGCAGGAATCGTTGGGATTATCGGACCGAACGGAGCAGGAAAAACAACATTGTTCAGAATGATCATGGGGCATGAGAAAGCAGATAAAGGCTCTGTTAAAATTGGAGAAACAGCGGAATTGGCATATGTAGATCAGGTGCATAAAGAGATTGAGCCGGAAAAAAGTGTCTTTGAGGTAATTGCTGACGGAGGAGAGAATGTAAGCATTGAAGGACGCGTGGTGAATGCCCGTTCTTATCTGGCACGATTCAATTTTAGCGGGGCAGATCAAAGTAAAAAGTGCGGTGTATTGTCCGGAGGAGAACGCAATCGTTTGCATCTGGCATTGACACTTAAAAAAGGGGCAAATGTGCTCCTTCTTGATGAGCCAACCAATGATCTTGACGTAAATACTTTGCGTGCGTTAGAAGAAGGGTTGAATAATTTTGCCGGATGTGCTGTAGTGATTTCTCACGACCGGTGGTTCCTCGACAGGATATGCACACATATCATTTCTTTTGAAGGTGAAGCACAAGTTGTTTTCTTTGAAGGAGGATTTACCGAATATGAGGAAAATAAGAAAAAACGAATGGGCAATACAGAACCGGCACGTTTTCGCTATAAAAAGTTGTCAGGAGTATAATTAATACGATCCGGATGAAAATGTTTTTCAATGAACCACAAAAAAAGCAATGAAAGACTTGATTATTTAAAATAATTTAGCGTATTTTGCATTCGCTAAATAATGATTCGCATAGATAAACAGATAAAGAGATGACGAAAAGTTGCCAAATAACAGGGAAATCAGTGATTTCGGGAAATAATGTCTCGCATTCACATAAAAAAACAAGAAGAGTTTTCAAGCCCAATGTATTTCAGAAAAAAGTGTATTTTTCAGAAGAAGATCGATGGATAGACTTGCTGGTTTCAGCAAAAGGCTTAAGAATTATAAATAAAAAAGGGCTGAAGCGGGCTTTGGAAGACGCAAAAGCCAAAGGTTATATTGATAAATTTTAATTTTTCAGGTAATTATGGCTAAGAAAGGAAACAGAATTCAGGTTATTATTGAATGTACAGAGCAGAAGGAAAGCGGTGTTGCAGGTATGTCGAGATACATTACAACAAAAAATAAAAAAAACACCCCGGAACGTTTGGAAGTAAAAAAGTACAATCCGTATATGAAGAAAATGACGGTTCATAAAGAAATAAAATAAAAAATTATGGCAAAGAAAACAGTAGCAGCACTAAAAAGCGGAACAGCAAAATCATATGCAAAAGTTATCAAAATGGTAAAATCGGAGAAAACCGGTGCTTATAATTTTGTAGAAGAAATTGTGAATGC
>CAYSRH010000070.1:0-8303 GCA_964433245.1 uncultured Bacteroidales bacterium
TGCCCGTTTAAAAGCATTAAAAAAAGCCCTGGAGAAAGGGAAAGAAAATCCACCCTTCAATTTAGCATTTAGCCAAAGCACATATAGAAAAGTGCTTTCATTTGTTCCTCGTTTCGAGAAAGCAATGATTCAATATAAAAGTACGTACACGAACCAGGTAAGAAAAAATAATGATTATATAAAAGTTCAGAAAAAGGCAAAAATTTATATTTCTCATTTTATTCAGGTTTTGAATATGGCGATAACAAGAGGAGAATTGCCGGAAAATACGCGCGATTTTTTTCAGTTGTCCGGAACAAAAGTTCCTGCTCTTAATACGGAGGAAAGTCTTATAAAATGGGGCGAACGTATTATCCGTGGAGCAGAAGAAAGGAAAATGAAGATGTTAACTCCCATTACGAATCCTACAGATGCAGTTGTAAAAGTCAGGTATGAGGCTTTCCTTGATGCGTTTAGATTTCAGAAAATTTTGCAAAAGGATAATAAAAGAGCCTTGGATGAACTGGCAGCGCTTCGTTCAGAAGGAGATAACATCATTGTTGATATATGGAACGAAGTTGAAGAATCGTTTAAAGATATGCCTGACAATATTAAGAGGGAAAAAGCAGAAGAATATGGACTTATTTATGTATTTAGAAAAAACGAACTAAGACAAATCAATTTTAACAGCACAAAATCTTTGGTTAATGATTTACAATTGTTAGTTAAATGATAATGATTTATACTTTTTTTATATAAAACCTGTAACAGATAATAGCAACAAAAAAGAAGGCAAAGAGAGTAAATGCCAGCGTTGAACTGTCTGTGCCGAATGTTTCTATTTGATTTTCAATTTTTTCGATGTCAGCAAAGTAATAAAATGTAACAGCAGCGCCATTATTAATTAAATGTGCCAGTACAGGCACCCAGATATTTCCTGTCCATATTAGCAGATACCCAAAGAGTAACCCCAGAAAAAAACGTGGAATAAATCCGTAAAACTGCAGATGAATAGCGCTAAAGATCAGAGCACTGAAAATAATTCCGGCATGTTTGTTTTGCAGAATATCGGAAAATTGTTTTTGTAAAATTCCCCGGAACAAAAATTCTTCGCCAACAGCAGGGATAATAGCAATTATTAACAGATTAACAAGATAACCTTCCAAATTTTCTACTTGTAAAAAGGCAAGGGTAATTTTTTCTGCTAATTCTTCTTTTTCTTTTATCCAGGTTTCTACACCTGCTAAAAATTCGGGCAGTGCCATCCCGGCATTCCATTCGGCAAGAAAGTTGATCACAGGAAATAATGAAACCATAAGTAGCAGGGTCAATCCTGCTTGCTGCCATCCCGGTTTTTTATTCCAAAAGAGTATTTCATTGCTGTTTTTATAAAGCAGAAAACCAATAAGAACAGGAGGAATTAAGAAGAGTCCGGTGGATTGGAACCCTTGAAAAAATTTTAACAATGAAATGTTGGTGTCTGAAAGATATTGCAAATTATTATAGAGTTCGATAAAGGAAATATTGAATACAGGCAAAGCAAGCAATAGAGCAATGAGGCTGAAAAACAGAAAACAAAAACCTGTAATGACAATAGAAAAGGTTAATTTTGTAATTGCTGTGGATTCTTTTAAAAAGTTCATTTTACAGTTTCTTTATTATGCGGGGTAAAAATAGTAAAAATAACAGGATAAACGATAGGGTAGAATGAGAATTGGCAGACTTGACTTAGGAGATAAGCCTCTTTTTTTAGCACCCATGGAAGATGTGACAGACATCTCCTTCCGCCACATTTGCAAGTCGTACGGAGTTGATTTTATGACCACTGAGTTTATTCCTTCTGAAGCGCTTATACGTAACATTGAAAGATGTTACAGGAAAATGTCTATTGTAGAAGATGAACGTCCCGTAGCGATTCAGATATACGGACATGTTCTTGAATCAATGATTGAAGCAGCAAAAATTGTGGAACAGATGAACCCTGATGTGATTGATATTAATTTTGGCTGCCCTGTGAAAAAGATCGCAGCACGTGGTGCCGGAGCAGGGATGTTACGAAACATTCCTTTAATGGTTAAAATGACAGAAGAGATTTGTAAAGCTGTGAATTTGCCTGTCACTGTTAAAACCCGGTTGGGATGGGATGAAAGTGACAAACCTATTATAGAAGTAGCTGAAAGATTACAGGATGCCGGAGCACAGGCATTAACTATTCATGGCAGGACAAAATCACAATTATATAAAGGAACAGCTGATTGGAGCCTGATTGGAGAAGTAAAAAATAATGCCAGAATGTGCATCCCAATTATTGGTAATGGCGATATTCAATCGCCTGAAGATGCAAAGCGGGCTTTTGATTTGTATGGCGTTGATGGAATTATGATTGGCAGGGCAAGTATCGGACGTCCCTGGATATTCAGGGATGTTAAGCATTATCTTAATACAGGAGAATTACTTCCGGAGATGCGCGTAAATGAAAAAGCAGCACTTGCTAAGAGGCAGTTTTACAAGTCTGTTGAATATAAACAGGGGAAAAGAGGAATTTATGAAATGCGCCGGCATTTTTGTAATTATTTTAAGGGACTTCCAAATTTTAAAGAACTTCGCTTGCAATTGGTTACTTCTGAGGATCCGGATGAGATCATATATCTTTTGGATGAAGTGAATCGTATTTATGGAAATGATTATTAGTTGATTTTCCCCATGAAAGGAGCGTGGTATTCCTTGCAAATTTTCAGGGCAATATTTCTGGCATTTTTAATGGTAATGGGTAGTCCTCCACCGGGGATAGACCAATGACTGGTGTAGTAAAAGTTTTTTAGCCCCGGGAATGTTGGTTTTACAGGAGAAGGAGCAAGCAGGTATTTCCCGGGCATCCATCCTTGTGTACTGCCTCTCCAATTGTTGGTATATCGTGTGTAGGTTGCAGGGGTTGCTACATCCACTACCTCAACGTATTTTTTATAATCACCGAATTTATTTTCAAGAATATCTATGACCTGATTTGCTATATCGGTTTTTTGTTTATTATAAGTGCTTTTGTCATTGGCTCTCAGATTGATCCAGTAATCAGCAAAAAAAGTGGAAATGGCTACATTAACAACTGTTTTTCCTTTTGGGGCAAGTGTTTGATCGTAATTGTAAATATGTAAGCAAATACGGTCATATGAAGTGCCGTCCGGGGATTGTAATATCTTTTCCGGTGTAAATTTTATGATGTGAGGGGTATCAGGGAATGTACGATTCATCCCAAGAGAAATAAGTATGTTTGAATAAAAAGGTTTGAGTTTTTTTCCTTCGGAGAGCTGTTGTAATTTTTTGTTCAGGAATTTTCCCTCAAGAAGCTTATGTGCTGTATGTTGCCAGTCCACACAAGAGATGATAATGTCAGCACTGTGCTCTTCCCCGTTTTCCAATTGGATGCCTGTTGCCTGATTGTTTTTTGTTAAGACTTTTTTTACCCCTGCATCATAATGAATGCTTCCTCCTGATTGTTTGTATTTTTCCTCCAAATACTGAGCAAAGCGACAGGATCCTCCAACAGGATATCCGGCTCCTTTTTTATCATAATAAGCAAGGGGCATCGTGAGTATAAGTAAATTTTGTTCTTCTCCATCAAAGAGTAGTTCAATAGCTTCTTTGAGAAATGGATTTTTAAGTCGTTTGGCAAAAGAATAATTGGTGATTCGTATCCATTTTAAGAAAGTGGGTAACATGGGAAGGTACGAAATCATTCCGAGTTGTTTACGTAAAGAGTTGGTTGCCGGTGTATTGTCAAGAAGAGGAGGTAGTTCATACCGTTGAATTGTTCGTAGTAAATGAATTAGTTTATTGATTTCTCGTATATCTTCGGGTGCAATATCCATAAGATATTGTTGTAGTTTGTCGATATTGGTATAAAGGTAAAATGTTTTTTTGCCATATCGGTCCTGGTTATGGATTACCTCCAAAGAAAGATATTCCTCATGATGGAAGAAAGGAATGCTATCCATATCAATAATTTCAGACCAAAGTTTATAGAAGGGATTGCTGTTATTGGATCCCATGATCCAATGGATGGCACCGTCAAAATTGTATTCGCCGCGTTTCCATGTGGCACAAAGACCGCCTGATACGGAATGTTTTTCAAATATTGCGCTTGTAAATCCGCATTTTTGCAGGTAACAACCAAGGGATAATCCGGATATTCCGGCGCCAATGATGTGGACTTTCATGGAACTAAGTAATTTTTTTACTATGATTTGTTTTATTTAGTGCTTGTTGTAAATGTAATAATAAAAATGGACAGTGGCACGATTTTCTTTAATCAGCAGGGATTTTTGCTAAAGTAACGAAATAATGTACCGAATTTTTTTGGTGGATCAATTGTATAGGTGAGTTGTGTGTTGGTCCGGGGATGTGTAAAAGATATCGAAACAGCACAGAGAAACAGTCCCTTCCCTTTGAATATCAGCTCTTTTGGAGAGTAAAGGGTATCTCCCAATATGGGATGTCCGATTGCTGTTAGATGTTTTCGGATTTGGTGTTTTCTTCCGCTTTCCGGGAAAATATGAAGCCATGATAAACAGCCAAAACGTTTTGAAGCGATAGTGGCAATTTTTAAATAATTTGTGATTGCTTCTTTTTCGTCAATTTTTTTGTTGACACATCCTTTTTCTCCCGGGTCGCCGATGACAATAGTCTGGTATTGTTTTTTTATTTCTTTGTTTTCAAATTGGCTGCTGAGATTATGTAATGCTGTGTGTGTTTTGGCTATCAAAAGTAATCCTGAGGTAGCTTCATCAAGCCTGTGTACTGAATGCGGTGTGGGTAATGCATCTGCCAATGGTGAGGTTTTCAGGTTTGCAGGAAGGGCATTTACAATTGTTTTGTAACGGTTTCCACTTACAGGGTAACCGGCAGGTTTATTAATAAGTGCCAAGTCTTTATCTTCAAAGATTACTTCTAATTCGAGAGGAAATATTTTTTTAATTGGCAATATTTCTTCGTTATAGCAAATGGTTTGTCCGGCGCTAATCCAGTCGCCACTACCGGCCTTGTTATGATTAAGCAAGAGACAACCTTTTTTTATTGCTTTTTTTACGCTGTTACGTGTAGTAAGTGTAGGAAATATCCCTATTGTATAGTCGATAAATCTCATAGGTTTTGCAAGAGGAGGGATGGTATGTTTGTGTTTCATAGGGGGAATGCTGATTATTTCTTTGTCGGGCGGTCTAAAGAATAGTGCAATCCGATATTTTGTTTTCTGTTGCTGGCCATTTTTGTTATCAGATAGGCGACATTGATAAGATTTCTCAGTTCGCAAAGCTGACGGGAAAGATGAGATTTGTTGTATAATATTTCTGTTTCCTGGTAGATAATTTCAAGACGGTTTAGGGCACGTTTTAGCCGTTGTTCAGAACGAACGATACCAACATAATGGCTCATGACCTGTTGTACTTCTTTGATATTATGTGTAATCATAATCAATTCTTTTGGCTTTGAAGTGCCCTTGGAATTCCAGTCAGGAATTCCCTCTTTAATATTGATGGAATCAAGTTTTGCTTTGCTTTTGTTGGCAGCCCGTTCAGCAAACACAACTGCCTCCAAAAGTGAATTGGAAGCCAATCGGTTAGCTCCATGTAGTCCGCTTGAAGCCACTTCTCCTGTAGCAAACAGATTTTTGATGGAAGATTCCCCGTCTTTATCAACTTTAATGCCTCCGCACTGATAATGGGCTGCAGGAACAACAGGGATCATATCATTGTTGATGTCAATATTGAGCGACTTACATTTTTCGTAAATATTTGGAAAATTTTTAATAAGGGTTTTCTTTTGTAAGTGAGTACAATCAAGAAATACATATTCTTCTCCCCGGGTTTTCATTTCCTTGTCAATGGCTCTGGCAACAATATCACGCGGAGCTAATGAACCTCCCGGATCATACAGAGGCATAAAATCCAGGTGGCTGCTGTTACGAAGAATTGCACCATATCCGCGTAGGGCTTCAGTAATAAGAAAAGAGGGGCGTTCGCCGGGGTTATAAAGAGATGTAGGGTGAAATTGAATAAATTCCATATTTTCAATGATCCCTTTTGCACGGGCAACCATAGCAATTCCATCACCTGTGGCAATTTTGGGATTCGTTGTTGTTTGATACACATTTCCTGATCCGCCGGTAGCTACCATAGTAATTTTTGAGCGAATGGTTTTTATGGTGGCATCATCAAGATTCATTACATATGCTCCATAGCAGACGATATCTTTCTGTCCTTTTTTAACTTTCTTCCCAAGGTGATGCTGGGTGATGATATCAATGGCAAAATGATTTTCCAGGATACTTATGTTTGGATGTTGAAGTATCTTATTTGTCAGGGTTTCCTGAATAGCTTTCCCCGTAACATCTTTGTAATGGAGAATCCTCTTTTCACTATGACCTCCTTCTTTGCCAAGATCGAATGTTCCATCTTTTTGTTTGTCGAAAGGGACACCCCAGGTGAGTAAGTTTTTTATAGCCTTAGGAGCTTCACTTGTAACCAGTCGCACGATATCAGGATCATTCAGATGGCTGCCTGCATTAAGGGTATCTTCAACATGTTTTTCAAAATTGTCGGGTTGTGTTGTAACAGAGGCAATTCCTCCCTGGGCATAAAAAGTATTGCTTTCTGTGAGATTTACTTTTGATATGATGTTTACCTGATGTTGTTCAGCTACTTTTAGGGCATAAGAAAGACCTGCAATTCCGGTTCCGATAACCAGCACGTCTGTTTGTAAGTTTTCCCCCATAACAAGATCAGTAATTTTCTTTTGCAAAAATAACGATTACTTAACAAAAAGCCGATAAGGATTTATCCCTTACCGGCTTTTTTTCTGTTTTAAAAGAATATTTTTAATTAAATTATTTTGATTTAATCGCTTTGGTTTTTAAAATTTCATTGTTCGTAAGAACGTTGATGTGAAGCATCTCTGTTGATAGGCTGATGTCTTCTTCATTAATGCGATGCGTGTAAACTCCGGGCTCCTGAACACCCTTGTTGATGGAATGAATTTTTCGTCCGTTATTGTTAAAAATTTCTATAACGATATTGGTTCTTTCAACAATGCGGTAGAGAATTTCTACATAAGTTTCAAAAGGAGAGGGGAATGCTTTGACAAAGGTATTGCCTCCCTGGGACTGAATAAATGTTTCGACATTTTGTTTTGTTTTGTTTTTTCTTGCTAAACTTTCTTCAATGTCTTGTTTTGCATTTGCATAATAAGCTGTTCGTACGTAATTTTTCTGCTCTCCATGTTCTTGTTTGATAATCGTCAGTAAAGGATATCTTACATTTTCAGAATACCATCGGTAGGTTGTGGTAGAAATACTATTGCAAGATCCATATATTCTTGTTCTTGTTGATTTTAGACGAAGCACATCAGAAATTTTTATGTTTCCGGGTAGAATTAGCGTGCCGAATGCATCTGCTTCGTGTTTGTCTGTTCCGGAAATAGATGTTTTTTGATTTCCGGACGTAGTGTAACCATGAAAATCATTGTTGTAGATGTCTCCATAACGAAAAGGGAATACCATCTTAACAGCCGGTTTTTCGTACTGAATTTTATTATCCCCGCAACTTACTATCCCATATTCTTCAATGATGGATTTGCTTACATTGAAATAAAATTTATTTCCGAATTCATCAATAAACATATTTGCTCCGGAAACATTTAAATCTGTTTCATGCATTTTACTGAAAAGTTCACCTGTCGCCTTAAGCCAGGAAAAATCCCATATTTGGTCAGTTCCATTTGGACCTTCTTCGGCATTTTCAGTTAAAATAAAGTGGTGCTGATCCCCCGGAGTCAAAGCATGATTTTCATATGTTAGAACAGTTTGTGAAGAAAGATACACAAAACTAAACAGGCTTAATAGGACAAAAAATAACTTTTTCATAACACAAGATGTATTTTGATAATTTAACAATACGTATTAACATCCATAAAGATACGAAAAAAAGAAACAGAAAAAAAAATATAGAATAGAAAAATCAGACTGTTTCTATTTTTTTATTCTGTTTTGTAAGCAAAGAGACCATGATCAGTACCAGAAAAGAGAGAGGGATAGAGATGATTCCCGGATTATCCAGAGGGATGATTGCTGAAGCCGGATCAAGCCCGTATCGTTCAAACATTGTCGGAGAGAGAAGAATAATACCGACAGAAGATACTACACCAGTGACAATTGAAGCTGCAATACCTTTTGCTGTGGTTTTTTCCCAGAAAAGGATCATGATAATAGCCGGCAGGTTTGCAGATGCAGCTACGGCAAAAGCCAATCCTACCAAAAATGAAACATTCATTCCTTT
>CAYSRH010000071.1:0-8288 GCA_964433245.1 uncultured Bacteroidales bacterium
CCTTTCCTTCCAATCCACTTGCCAGTTCTCCTGCTGAAGGTTCGAGTATATTATTTCCGTAGGTTTTTAAAACGTCAATATTCTTCTGTGTTGCAGGATGATCATACATATCCATATCCATTGCAGGTGCAATAAAAACAGGACAACGGGCAGAAAGATATGTTGTTAACAATAGATTATCTGCTATTCCTGCAGCCATTTTTCCGATGGTGTTTGCAGTAGCAGGAGCAATAAGGTAGGCATCTGCCCAAAGCCCCAGATCAACATGGCTATTCCAATCTCCATTTTCAGGATTAAAGAAATCTATCAGGATAGGGTTTTTTGAGAGAGTAGCAAGCGTTAAGGGAGTAATGAATTCTTTGGCCAGCGGGGTCATTATAACCTTCACCTGTGCTCCTTCCCGAATTAAGAGCCGAACAAGAATTGCTGTTTTATAAGCTGCAATACTTCCTGTTACGCCAACGATTATATTTTTATTTTTGAGCATGTAAGCTCTTATTGATCATCATTTGGATCTCTGACATATATTTCATCATCCAGGTATTCTTCCATTGCAATATTTCCTGGTTTAGGGAGCCTTTCGTAATATTTTGAGATTTCTATTTGTTCGCGATTCTCAAACACTTCCTCATAATTATCTGCATAATAAGCAAATTCATCGAGTTTTTTATCCAGTTCCTCTTTCATTTCTTTCTGGATTTGGTTGGCTCTTTTTCCAATAACAGCAATTGTTTTATAAATATTTCCGGTTTTCTCGGATAATTCATTCAAGTCTCTTGTGACTGTGTTGGAAGGTGCTTTTGATTTTTTATAATCGCTCATGGTCAAATATTAGTTAAGTTGTTCAATAACTTCTTTGTATATCTTTTTGGCATCATCTGCATTTTCACTTTCTTTAAACTCGCTGATATAAGAATAATAAGCCTCAACTGTATTTTGATAACGCTCTTGCTGCTTTTCTCTTATACTATTTTTAGCAAACAAATAATTAGACTTCAAAATTAATAATAAAATTTCTTCCCTGTACTTTGTTTCGGGAAAATCTTGCAAACTATTATGTAAAGCAACCGTAGCTGCCTTATAATGTCCCATGTCAAAATAAAGCCTGGCTGAATTGTAGGACTTTTCAATGAGTTTGTTCTGTAACTCAACAATCAATATTTTTACTTCTTCTACTTTTGGGCTTTTCGTATGTCTTCTGATAAAGTGGCTGAATTTTTCAATCGCCAAATATGTACTTTCCTGATCCAGTGATGGTCTGGGAGATTGCATATACAAACAATAGCCAACCATAAAATCAGCCTCTTCAATAAAGGGAGAATTGGAATACATATTCGAAAGATTTCTAAAATAGTGAGCACCCATGATATAGTCTTTCTGATAGTAACTGCTCATCCCAAGATAATAAATAATTGAATCTGCCTTTTCTGTTCCCCTGTATATTGATTGAATGCTTTCCAATAGTGTGGAAGCTTTGGTATAGTCTTCGTCCTGATAGTATTCCTTGGCTTTATCAAATTTCATTTGATGGTCACTGCTCTTCAGCATTTTATCAAACTTGCAGGCTCCAAGAAAAACAACCAACGACAATATATATGGCCATGCTTTTTTCATGCTGCAAAAGTAATTGAAAATCATTAATTTTATTATAAAAGTGATAAAACTTTAAGAACAGTTGAATCCTTTTGTTTAATTTTACCACAAGAAACGAAAATAATTAAACATTTATTATACCTTGTGTTGATAAAACAGGTGTTATGGGTAAAATTAATACGAAACATTTATACGCAAAACACCGTATAAACGTTAATAAAAACACATATTACCATCAATAAATATGCGTATGCGACTGACTCTGCTTTTCTTTTTTGGATCATTTCTTTTTTTTACTTCTTGTGGTAGCAAGCATAATTCTCCTACAACAGGTTGGGATTATAATAACCCTGATAACGGTGGTTTTGAAGTTCTGATGAGTTATGAACAAGAAACAGGTCCCGGTCTTGTCTTTGTTCAGGGAGGTACATTTACGATAGGACAAACGGAACAAGATGTTAATTATCAATGGGATAATGTTCGCAAGCGAATCACTGTCTCAAGCTTTTATATGGATGAAACCGAAATACGAAATGTTGATTACCGGGAGTATTTACACTGGCTCAGGCGGATATTTGTAGATTACCCTGAAGTCTATGAAAATGCTTTGCCCGATACACTTGTCTGGAGGAGCCGGCTTGCATACAATGAACCTTATGTTGAATACTATTTCAGACACCCTGCATATAATGAATATCCTGTTGTCGGGGTTAACTGGGTACAAGCAAGTGACTACTGCCTTTGGAGAACTGACAGGGTCAATGAATATATTTTAATACGTGAAGGCATTATGCACACAGACCCCTATCAGGTGGGAGAACATAATTTTAATACAGATGCTTATCTCGCAGGACAATATGAGGGGCTGGTCAGGCAAAATCTTCCCAGTCTTGAAACAGGTGTTGCCAAACGAAGGGTTCGCATGGAAGATGGAATACTCCTTCCCCGTTACCGGCTTCCAACGGAAGCTGAATGGGAATTTGCCGCAGCAGCACTTATTGGTAATACTTATGAGGAACGTATTTACGAAAAACGTATTTATCCATGGAATGGACATAATGTACGAAATGACAGCCGTCAAAACTTAGGGAAAATGCGTGCCAACTTTCGCAGGGGAAAAGGCGACTTCATGGGTGTTGCGGGAGATTTGAATGACAATGCATCGATTACTGCCCCTGTACGATCTTATTGGCCAAACGATTATGGACTTTATAATATGGCAGGTAACGTAAATGAGTGGGTAAAAGATGTCTATCGTCCAAAATCTTTTCAGGATGTTGATGAACTCCGTCCATTCAGAGGTAATGTCTTTACAAAATTGTTACTTGACGAAGAAGGTGCAATTGCTCCAAAAGACAGCTTAGGAAGACTTATCAGAATTCCAATCACAGAAGAAGATGCTGAAAATCGGGTTAACTATTCAAAAGCAGATCATATTAATTATCTTGATGGGGATCTTCAATCAAGCATATATTATGCTGACCAGGCATATCAGGGAGAGGGATCACAAAGAACTTACAGCCAGCAATATGATGACCTCAATTCTTTAATTAATGACAGGGTTCGTGTGTACAAAGGAGGTTCCTGGCAAGACCGTGCCTATTGGCTGAGTCCCGGTACCCGAAGATTTTTACATGAGGAAGAAGCCCGTGCCGATATTGGATTTCGTTGTGCAATGACAAAGGTTGGAAGTCCTGATGGTCATTAGTTAATAATAAAATACTTTTTATTTAGTATTTGAGAATCCTGTCCTTTAAGAATAACCACATAAGCACCGGGGTTATAATGTTTGGCATCAATTGTAATGATTTCTTTTGTATCAGACAGATGTAAAGATTCTATTTTTATCCCATGTAAAGTATAAATTTCTATCAACAGATACTCTTGTGTGTTTGAAAAGAGTTCAATATTAACAAATTCATTCGAAGGGTTTGGATAAACCGTTATTTCTATTTCATTCGTGTGGTTTGTTTTTAGCTTTTCAAGGCTTGTAAACTCTTCACTGACTACGACAGGACCAGCTACCAAACCTGCTCCATCATCTGTATCGTCACAATTAATTGCCACCACCCTGTAGTATATTTCCACTCCCCTTGGAGCCAGATAATCTCTCCATATCTGTTCGTTGTTCACATGACCTGTACTTTTACGAGGTCTGTACACTACGGTTTTCCATTCACCCTCGTATCCCATTTTTTTGTCTATGCGGAAACCAATTTCATCATCAGAATTATCTTCCCAGGTTATGCTAACATAATCATTCGCCACAGCAAGCTGCACATTAACAGGTGAAGCAGGGGCAATAGACGGACAGGAATCCAATACATCAGTACCTGTTTTTAGAACACCTTCATCAGCATCATTACCAACAAAAGCACAATCAATATTATCTCCTGCCTTTTTATTTCCAACCCATCCGGGGGTTGTATTCCAGGCAATCAGTGAGCCATGCTGATGTACATCGTACCCTCCAATATATCCTGCGTCACCACTTCCCGGCAGATGTTTATTATTCGTTAAAGCCCATGAATACATATCGGTTCCGCTAAAGCGTTGACAGAGTATTCCTTCTCCGTCATTTCCGGGAGAAGAACCCAGGTTATTGAACGTATTACTATCTGCCCATAGATTTTTCCCTCCCAGATCAAAGGCTCTTGACTTGTTGTCTGAGACAGAACCGGCACCACCATTCTCTGATTCCATATAGCCATCACGGGTCAATTCCCATTCCGGACCAAGACCGTAAATATCATCACCTTCCAGTAAATACTCCCGTTCGTTGTGGTTGTTTTGTACCAATAACCAGGAACCAGTAATATTATAACCTTTATGTCCATGGTTAAAAACATAATTATCACGCACAACGATCCCATGTCCTTCAAAAGAGCGGGGCCAGTTAAAAAACCCTCCTAATTCCCAAAATATACCTACTCCCTTTGCACTTTTGTTCACTTCAATACCAACCATTTTACCGTAATCGAATAATACTGTACTCACAGATGTATCAAGACAAGCTTCATATTTATTACTTTGGTTAATTTTACAGGTTACCTGCTGGTATTTAAAGCATTTTTCGCTTTTTGGGATGGCGTTATTCGCAATCAGCACATTGCTTCCGTACACCCCTACCCTGCCTGCTACTTTAGCTGTATAGTAACTGTCTTCGCCTGCTCCATAGTTCATTGGACTGCTTGTCAGTGCAGCATCCTGCATTAAACAGCCAAACACAAGTCTTCCTTTTCCTGATCCAAGATATTCACTTACCCTTGTCTGGCTATAGTAAGGATGGATAGGATGAGTTCCATCAACCAATTCTATGTTGCGCCACGCATCTTTTATTTTACAAAACCAGCATTCCAGACGTAAAAAATACAACTTATGATCTTCATGTTCAACCGGAGGAATTGAATCAAAGGTATCATACCATTTAAAATTTGCTCCAAAATAGATAGCTGCCCCTTCAAAGTGTATCCATGCAACGCCCACGTTGTTTATGTTTTTCAAACTATCACCTTCTTCAGGCATTAAACCCACAATGTTCCATGCCCGGGGTTTTAACTTTCCGGGAGCGATGGTATCAAATCCAAATAAAAATTTAGTTGGTAGTGAGAGTGTTCCGTCACGCGCATCATCATCGTCTGTAGGAGTGGCACCGCGTATGACAATGTTTTCGCGTAGCATAAGTCCCCTGCCTGTCGGTTCATCGGCAGGCATATCTGAAAAATCATAAGTTCCCCCCGGATAATAAAGCACTCCCCCTCCCATTGCGTGAAGTTCATCACGGGCATTTTCAAATTTCTCAAAATCATTGACCCCACTTGCATATTCCGCCATATTAATCGTCCTGTCCCATCTTATATGGTCTGTCCATATCGGATAGTTGCCATTGCCATAATAGGTCGCAACAGGATTGTCTGTAGGCTGGGCTAATACAGAAGCGCTTATGAAAAAGAAAACAACAATTGTTTTCATACGTATTTTATGTGTTTATTATTTAATGGTTTTATATCATTTATTTTTAAGCAGCTTACCAGATGCAATAATCTCATTGTCCTCTCTTAAGAATTGATAAAAATAGACGCCCCGGGGCAATTTCTCTACATGGATTTTGCTTTCCTGCGCTGCAACAGATTCAGAAAAAACCAACTTCCCATTTATGTCATACAGCATAATCACTCCAGGTGCAGATGATTCAATAAGCAAATACGCATGGAAAGGATTAGGCAAAATCACCAAATCACTTGTTTCAGAAAAAAAATATTTTTCTTTATTCGACACATCGACATCTTCAACAAATATTTTTCCTTCACTATATAAATAATCCATATTCCAGATAAGGGAATCGCTACCTTCAGATGCAAAGAAAATAGAATTAAAATTTCCCTGAACAACATAAATATCAAATAGATTAAACGTATCCCCGCGATTGATCTCTATATCTTCAGGTATGTTAACCAGCAGAGTGCCATTAAAAAAAGCTTTTTTCGCACTAAGCGTATCCCCCAGCCCTATTGTAAGCGTTGCGCTATCAGACATGCCAATACTATCAATTCTTGACATATGCGTGTTAAAAAAAATAGTGCCACTGTCCGACACTTCAATGATCAGGTTTTGATCATGAATGGCAGTATCAAATATATAATATTCGATATCATATAAATTGTCTTTAGAAGTATAAGGATCAGCTTGAAATTCAAAAGTTCCTTGTTCTATTCTTATGGTTGACCCTTTGACAAAACCTCCGTTACCGGAGCATATAATATCAGCATTCCCCTTTTTAATAAGTACGGGTGGCACTGTATCATGTTGGGTTGACATTAACAATCCTCCCCAGTTCGTAAACCCCGGAGCTGTTTCCTTAACCCCGGAAAATATCAAATCCTTTTCTGCTATAATAGTCAAGATACAATCCCTGATCACGAGCCCGCCTTTATACTCCTGATTATTAGACAGTATCTTCCAATAAGAATACCCTTTATTTTCAAAATAAATATGGGAATAGACACAGGGGCTGTCCGGATCTTCTGTAGGTAAATAAGTTATAGGGATGTTTTGTGTGTGATGGGTGATCAATGTTGCATCAGAAATACGTAACGAGTGGATACCTTCTTGTACGGTTCCATATGCTGAGAGGTCCGCAATAAAATCCTCTTTTAACTCCAATATACCTGTTCCGTCTCCGTGTATCCAAAGGGGGCGACCATAAAAAGCATCATTGATCAGGTCAAAACTGGTTTCGCCAGTACAAACAAACCGGGCACTGTCCATGAGTACCAAAGATGACTTGGATTGTCCTCCATCTGCAATAAAATGACCTGTATATTGTACAACTGTGTTGTATCCATGTGTACCAAGTATGGGGCTTGAACGAAGATTATTTTTGATAATATCATTGTCCATTACATTTAGTTGCTTGTTATAGAAATGTAAACCACGTTCCAATAACAAAGCGGAATAGGGATTCACACTTTCTCTGAATTCAATATCGCTGGTATCTTCAAAGGTTTCTCCCTGATGAATGCCAATATATCCCGATTCCTCAGACACATCAATAACCAATTGTCCTGTAACAAAACAGGTAGAAGTAATGACCCCCAAAAAAACCAGTATTATCTTTTTATTTTTTATCCAATGGAAAAACATGCATTTTCTGTTTGTTGTTTTTTGGTATGATATGCAATTCATCATCTTTTACCAGCACATTTTTTACTCCATCAAAACCTTTTTCAACCGGAAAGAAAAAACCAATAAAACCTTTTTCAATTTTCTCCCTTGCATCAAGAATTTCAAAAGACGGAATCCCATGAAAACGGGTATCAACAGCCAACAATTCCTGATATGAACGTCCAATTCCCGCAGTTCCAAACTCCAATCCTTTGGCCCAGGGTTTTCCGTCAACATACTGATGCCAAAAGTTAGCCCAGGGATAATCTTCTGATTTCCAGACATAACCTAAAAGCAGTCCTTTATCAGGATTAGTGGCAGTAATCCAACCATATTCATCTGTATAAATATGAGAAACCACATAAGAAAACTCATCATCACTATTTTCCAGATTCAGGGGTGTACGTAAACTATCCCTTATTCCGTTAGGCCAGTTAAAACTATAAGCATAGGGATCAGGGTAAGCCATATTTTGTAAAAAACCGGCACCTGCATTAGAATTAATAATCATTGAGGTATCAAAAAATGGGTATCCTAATGTTGCATGTTGAACAATATTGTTTAATCGGAGTATGCTGGTAATGTTCTCAACAGACTCGTGTACATAATAAACAGGCACATCCTTATCCATGGTTACTGTTCTTCGAACAAACATGCCATCCAATGGTGCATAGTTGGACATGATCAGCTGTTGCTTATCAGATTTCTCATCAACCAGCCACCATGTATTGGTTGCTTGCCCGTTGTGAGGAACTCCGGCTAATTTTTCGCCTTTGGTCGGGCTGCCCCAGCGACCGAGACATAAAAAATGTCCCTGAAACAATGCACCACCCTTATTGTTTTCAGGCATCTGCTCTTTGGTTAGTGACCATGCAAAAGGATTGCTTGCATATCCCGGAATAGAAGCCTCAACATAAGCGCCGCCATAGGCACTAACTGTTAGTACAAGATTTTCGTTTTCAATTGCATACAGTGTGTCTGTCCTTACCTGCGGTTGATGGGTACATCCCGCATGATCGTGTGTACACTCT
>CAYSRH010000072.1:0-8278 GCA_964433245.1 uncultured Bacteroidales bacterium
AGTAAAAAGGAGATTGGAACGTGGTGTTGAAATTGCAGAAGGACCGCTTCCTGTCGTTGTTACAGTACACGGATCTTCACCGGTTTGCAGACCAAGAAATGCCAAATGCCTGATGAAATTCAAGCATGCCAAAACATTAACAGAAAAACAGCAAATGGACGAAGATTATATAGGTTTAAATAAACCTTATCTTAATCTTAAAGAATGGAGCATAAATGAGGTGGAATGTGATATCAATCAACTGGGACTCTCCGGTTCTCCTACCAAAGTTAAAAAAATTGAAAGTATTGTTTTTCAGGCAAAAGAATCAAAAAAACTTACTGCATCAGATAGCGACATCAAGGAATTGATGAAAGAACTGATCGAAAATCATACCATTGGATAAGACAATTAAATATTAAAAAGATAATAATAAGACAAATGAATAACATAATTGTATACTGCGAAATCGATGAGGGCAAGGTTGCTGATGTCAGCCTCGAAATGCTTTCAAAAGGAAGAAAATTAGCTGATGAATTGAAAGTTAATCTTGATGCACTCATTATCGGACACAATCTTTCCGGAATAGAAAAAGAAATTTTTCCTTTCGGTGTTGATACTCTATTTGTTGCAGATGATAAAAGGCTTTATCCTTATGTTACATCTCCCCATAATTCTATTACCGTAAAACTTTTTCAGGAGCAAAAACCCCAGATAGGACTCATGGGGGCAAGCAGCATTGGAAGAGACCTCGGACCAAGAGTTTCTTCGGCTTTGAAAAGTGGTCTGACAGCTGATTGTACGGAACTTGTCATTGGAGATCATGAAGATAAAAAGCAAAACAAAGTCTATAAAAACCTTCTTTACCAGATACGCCCTGCTTTTGGAGGAAATATCATTGCCACCATCATTAATCCTGACTGTCGTCCGCAAATGGCCACAGTAAGGGAAGGGGTGATGAAAAAAGAAATACTTGACCCCAATTACAAAGGAAAACTAATAAAATTAGATGTGTCTAAATATGTTAACGATGACGACTTTGTCGTAAAAATCATCGAAAGACACATGGAAAAATCCAAAATCAATATCAAGGGTTCTCCTATTATTGTGTCAGGAGGATATGGTGTGGGAACAAAAGAGAATTTCAATCTGTTATTTGATCTGGCCAATGCTATCGGAGCTGAAGTTGGCGCTTCCCGTGCTGCTGTAGATGCCGGATTATGTGAGAAAGAAAGACAAGTCGGACAAACCGGAATAACTGTCAGACCAAAGCTCTATATTGCTTGTGGAATTAGTGGACAAATACAGCATCTTGCCGGGATGGAAGAATCAAGCATGATCATATCCATAAATAATGACCCTGCAGCTCCTATCAATAAGGTGGCTGATTATGTAATTTCCGGCAATATAGAGGAAGTTATTCCCAGAATGATAAAACATTATAAAGAAAATTCGAAATAGATTATAAAAAAAATATATAATAATGGAAAATTTTTATACAGATAATCCGAACCTGAGATTTCATCTGAATCATCCTTTGATGAAAAAGATTGTTGACATGAAAGAACGTAACTATGTAGATAAAAATACATATGATTATGCGCCTCTTGATTTTGAAGATGCGATGGATAGTTACGATAAAGTGTTGGAAATTGTTGGTGATATTTGTGTCAATATCATCGAACCCAATGCTGAAGATGTTGATACAAAAGGACCTGAGATTGTTGACGGACGCGTAAAATATGCCAAAGGAACACAAGAAAATTATGACGCACTTGTGAAAGCAGGATTAATGGGGATCACATTACCTCGTAAATATGGGGGGCTTAACTTTCCTATTACGCCTTATGTAATGGCAGCTGATATGGTGTCGTCTGTTGATGCAGGATTTGTTAATATATGGGGATTGCAGGATTGTGCGGAGACAATTAATGAATTTTCTGACGAAGAGCAAAAACAAAAATATCTGACACGGGTGTGCCAGGGCGAAACAATGGCGATGGACCTCACTGAACCTGATGCAGGATCTGACCTGCAGGCTGTGCAACTGAAAGCAACTTATGATGAAAAAAATAATCGCTGGCTGCTTAATGGCGTAAAACGTTTTATTACCAATGGAGATGCCCATATTTCCCTTGTGCTTGCCAGATCTGAAGAAGGAACTACGGATGGTCGTGGCTTGTCTATGTTCATCTATGATTATAAAGATGATGCAGTAACTGTCAGACGTATCGAAAACAAGATGGGAATCAAAGGCTCACCAACATGTGAACTGGTGTTCAAAGATGCCCCGGCTGAACTTTGCGGAGATCGAAAACTCGGACTCATCAAATATGTCATGGCTTTAATGAATGGGGCAAGACTCGGAATTGCTGCTCAATCTGTGGGTATTTCAGAAGCAGCCTATCGGGAATCTTTATCCTATGCCAAAGAAAGAGAACAGTTTGGGAAGGCTATTATTGAATTTCCTGCAGTTTATGAAATACTGGCTGTTATGAAAACGAAATTAGATGCGTCAAGGTCTCTGTTATATGAAACATCACGTTATGTTGATATATATAAAACGTACATGCATATTGCTGATGAACGTGACCTGACCAAAGAAGAACGACAGGAAATGAAAACATACCAACGGCTTGCAGACTCTCTAACTCCAATAGCCAAAGGAATATCATCAGAGTTTTGTAATCAAAATGCATACGATGCAGTTCAGATCCATGGGGGGTCAGGATTCATGAAAGATTATCCGGTAGAACGTATTTACAGGGATGCAAGGATTACATCTATCTATGAAGGAACAACACAATTACAAGTAGTTGCTGCCATACGTTTTGTGACAAATAAAGCATACCTGAATCAAATCAGAGAATATGAAACGCGTGAAATTAAACCGGAATTAGAAAACTACCGTAAACAATTGTCCGATCTTACAAACCTTTATGAAGAATCTGTTGATAAAGTTGTAGGAGAGAAAAATAATGAGTTTCTTGATTTTCACGCCCGAAGGCTTGTTGAAATGGCAGGCTATATTATTATGGGACATCTGCTCGTGTTGGATGCCAACAGGGAACAAAACTACTGGAAAACCCTTGAGGTATATCTTAAATGGTTACATCCTGAAGTAAAAGCGCACTATGAAGCAATAAAACATTCCAAAATATCAGACTTAGGCAGATTTAAACAAGAATAAATGTAAATGCATAATATTTTATTTGTCAATATTTTATCTCTACAGGATAATGCCGTTAGGCATTAAATATTGATAAAAAATAAATCTCCCTAACTACGGTACTTTACAAACAATTATAAATTAAATCTAATACAAGTAACAATGAAAGAATCAGTTGCAATTTTATGTGGAGGGGGACCTGCTCCCGGAATGAACACAGTCGTAGGTTCTGTATCAAAAGCATTCATGAATAAAGGCTATAGAATCATTGGTTTACACCAGGGGTACACCGGTTTGTTTAGTAAAAAAGGCAGAACGATTGATATTGATTTTCATTTGGCAGATGAAATCTTCAACAAAGGAGGCTCATTCTTGAAAATGAGTCGTTTTAAACCAAAAGATGCTGATTTTACTGACAATTTTAATCTTTCCTTTTTTCAGGAAAATAATGTGAAATTACTTGTTACGGTAGGAGGTGATGATACAGCTTCTACAGCAAACAGAGTCGCCAAGTTTTTGCAGGAAAAAGGATATCCTATTCAAAATATTCATGTACCCAAAACCATTGACAATGATTTGCCACTGCCCAATCATGCACCAACCTTTGGCTACCATACAGCCAAAGATGCAGGTGCTAAAATTGCAGCAGTCGTGTACGAAGATGCCCGTACCAGCGAAAATTGGTTTATCGTCGCAGCCATGGGACGTTCGGCCGGTCACCTGGCATTTGGAATTGGTGCTGGCTGTCATTATCCAATGATTGTTATTCCTGAAATGTTCTATAAGGTAGAAATTACAGTTGACAGAATTGTTAATCTTGTTGTTTCTTCCATGATTAAGCGAAAGATACTGGGACTTAACTACGGTGCGGCTATTATTTCTGAGGGTGTTTTCCATGAACTGAGTGATGAGGAAATTAAAAAATCAGGCATTAACTTTAGTTACGATGATCATGGTCATCCTGAATTGGGAAAAATTTCCAAGGCACAGATGTTCAATGAGTTGTTAGAGGAGAAATACAAAGAAATTGGATTGACAATTAAATCCAGACCTGTTGAGATCGGATATGAAGTGCGCTGTGTCAATCCAGTCGGGTATGATTTAGTGTATTGTACCTTGCTTGGTAATGGGGTTTACAAACTATTTAACGAAGGAATCACCGGTTGTATGGTATCTGTAAATAATTCAGGAGATGTGACTCCCATTTACTTGAAAGACCTGGAAGGAGCAGATGGAAAGATTCCCCCCAGGGTAGTAGATATTCAGGCACAACGTCCGCAATCGATTATTCGTAACAGCATGCATTTCATTGAACCGGATGATTATGAAGCAGCAAAACAATATGTTAAAGATCCTGAGTCCTATGATTTTTATAAGATTTTGGGTTGGTAATTGACGTTTTGTCTTTTTATATTTACAAAAAACCTCTGCTTTTTGGCAGGGGTTTTTTATTTTTGTATAATGAATGCAGACAAAAAAATATTACTTCATGTGTGTTGTGCTCCCTGTGCATCTGCTTCCGTTGAACGGCTTCAGGAAGATGGATGGGAGGTTAGCCTCTTTTATTCCAATTCCAATATAGATACTTACAAAGAATACAAAAAACGATTGTCATATGTTGAATATTTAGCCAAGTTTTTTGGTGTTCCTTTGCTGATTGATCCATATGCACCCGATGACTGGGAAAGCAGTGTAAAAGGAATGGAAAAGGAACCTGAAAAAGGGAAACGTTGTACAGCTTGTTTTCAATTTTCTTTTCAAAACACTTCACAAGAGGCTGCAAATTTAAATATTCCATATTTTTGCTCAACCTTGACAATCAGTCCCCATAAGGATTCGGGACAAATAAAAAGGGTAGGGGAACGGTTTGATAATTACCATCACTACGACTTTAAAAAGAAGGATGGTTACAAAAGAAGTATCGAATTAAGCAGGAAGATGGAATTATACAGGCAGGATTATTGTGCTTGTAAGTACAGCCGTAGAATTTAATTAATGTTTTTTTGTCTGCATTAATAAATGTCCAGCTCAAAAGGAATCCTTGTCATAATAAAATCCTGATTTTTCATGTGTTGCAACAAAGGGAAACTCTCAACTTTATGATGAAGAAAATTTGGCATGTTTTGTTTCAACGCACTTTTTTCCATTTCTTTCATAAGCATTTCAAACATATCCGGTTTTTCAGGACGTTCAATTGTTTGATAATTTGTCACCTGAGCAAGCTCAGCGGCAATATGAATGGCTTCGGTAAGATTTCCCAATGTGTCAATGAGATGATACTGTAAAGCGTCACTGGCGCTCCAAATTCGTCCTTTGGCAAGAGATCCAACCTCAGAATAAGAGAGATTTCGTCCGGAGGATACTTTTTGTTTGAATGTATCGTATGTATCTGATACAAATTTTTGAAATATCGTTATTTCCTGAGGTGTTAAAGGTCTTTTGACAGATAGCATATCAGCATAAGGGAAATTTTTCACATGGTCAAATGTGATACCTGTTTTATTGTTGAAAAAACCTTTTAGATTGGGTAACATTCCATAGACACCAATAGATCCAGTAATAGAGAGGGGAGTAGCAACAATCTTATCTGCCGGTATGGCAATATAATAGGCACCTGAAGCTGCATAATCACCCATGGAGACCACAACAGGCTTTTCTTCGCGGCAAAGGGCTACTTCACGCCAAATGATTTCTGCAGCCAATGCACTTCCACCACCTGAATTAATGCGCAATACCATTGCTGTTATATTTTTGTCTTCTCTGATATCACGAATGGTTTTTGCAAGTGATTCACTTCCTGTTGTTCCGGTCGTACTTTTTCCAAGCAACATTTCTCCTGAAACATATACAATTGCAATCTGCTCAGCTGCTTGTTTATCTTTCTTCATACCGGAAGCTGCTTTCATATCATAACGCTCAATAGAGACCAAATGCAATTTTTTATCCGAAGGGATTCCTCCTCTTGTTTTTATGATCTTGATTACCTGATCTTTATAAAGAAAACCGTCAATAAATCCCATGGAAATGAATTGATCATCTGTGTGGATCGTTCCTGTTTTAGCCAACTCATTAACTTCTTGTTTGCTTCGATTACGGCTTAATCCAATATCAGTAGAAATTTCATCCCATAAGTTATTGATAAGTATCGTCATCTGTTCTTTATTTGAAGGAGACATGCAATCCCTGGAAAAACTTTCTACTGCACTTTTATAATGATTTTCAGGACCTGTAATGATTTGCATGTCAATATCCAGTTTATTCAGCATTTCTTTGAAAAAAGATGTCTGGGCAACGATTCCGTTGAACTGAAAAAGTCCTGTAGGCGTCAAAAACACTTTGTCAGCAACAGAAGCCAGGTAATAAGATTTTAACATAAAAACATCACTGTGTGCCACAATGAATTTTCCACTTTCCTGAAAGTCTGCCAAAGCATCACGTATTTCTTTCAGTGTAGCATAACCGGCTTGCAGTATATCAACATGCAGGTAAATTCCTACAATGCGATCATCTTCTTTTGCTTCCTGTATGTTCTTGACAATATCATAAAGACCCAGTTGTCTCGCAGGTCTCATATTTCTAAAGGAGATGTTTTCAAAAGGTTCAGCCGTTCGTTCCTCAATCACATAAGGGAGACGAATAAAAAGTACTGATTGCTCCTCAGGCTGAGGGAGCCGGGAAGAACTTTTGGATATAATACCAATAATAAATATCCCGACAAAAAACAAGAGAAGCAAGCCAAGGAAAACCCCAAGGCAGGAAGCAAAGAGCATTTTAAAGAAATTTTTCATAACAGCAAAGGAATAAAGGATATTAATCAGCTTATCATTATTTTTACAAAAATAATAAAATCAAGAACATAATAAGTAAAATATTATGCAAACCTATTTATTGACAGGATCCAATAAAGGAAATCGGGAACAAAACCTGAATGAGGCGATAAGAAAAATAAAACAACACATTGGAGAAATAAAATCTCTTTCTGTGGTTGCGGAAAGTGAACCCTGGGGTTTTTCTGACAAAAATTGGTTTTTAAATCAGGTGGTAGAAGTCGAAACCAAATACAATCCGGTATTATTACTAAAAAAAAATCAATTTATTGAGGGTGAAATGGGAAGACAGAGAAAAGAGGAGGGGGGCAGATACCAACCACGTATCATTGATATTGATATTTTGTATTATGAGAAAGAAAAAATCAATACGCCGACCCTGACAATTCCACATCCTCATATTCAGAACAGACGGTTTACTCTGTTTTTATTAGCAGATTTAGCACCTGACTATGTGCATCCTGTATTGAAAAAAACGCATACGGAATTATTACACTTATGTACTGATAAATCAATTGTTAAAAAAAATTCTCAGAAAAACAAAAATATTTTTCCCTGATAAAAAGTCAGTTCCAAATTAAATTGTATTTTTGGAAGAAAAAATATTATTGTGAAACAGACCATGTCTGAATTGAGACACACACGCAGCTATGGTCGCAAATACTAAACATATGAAACGAATATTGATCATTGCCACATTGAGTATTGTAACAGCCACCTGTTTGTATTCTGCTTCAGGAGGGAAACATCCCGGATCAAAATGGGTAAACCGGACAATTAATTATACACATCCTGAATACGGAAATATTGGCAAAGCCAAAGAAGCTTTGGATTCAGCATTTTCTTACGAAGAAAATTTAACCTGGCCCTTAACTTATATTGCAGCAGGGTCTTACTATAATGAACTTTATGGAAAGAATCAGGATTTTTCAGCCTTGTTACAATCTGCTGATCATTTTATAAAAGCTGCTGAACTTGATACGGCAAATCAATTTGAAAAAAGAATACAATTCCAGTTATTGACAATTCCTAATTCCCTTGTCAATGAAGGAGCTGTGAAATTTGAAGATGAAATATATCAGGATGCTGCAGAAGCTTTTAAACGGGTTGTGCAAATACAAGAACTCCCAGAATATTCAGGAGACCTTGATACCAGCATGATATTTAATACAGCACTGGCAGCATACAACGCAGCTGATTATGATCTGACAATATCCTATTTTGAAAAATCTGCTGCTTATGGGTATCAGGTAGAAGAGTCGCTTAATAATATACGGGTATTGCATTTGCAGCAAGGCGACAC
>CAYSRH010000073.1:0-8241 GCA_964433245.1 uncultured Bacteroidales bacterium
AAGTTATTTAACCTTATTTCCAATCTTTACGCCAAAATAGAGCGTTCTGGGCATGTTGGGACCGTAAATATAACCGGGATCCCTGTCTATGCCCGTATCGAAATCATTCTGATACGAATCAAAAATATTTTTGGCTCCAACATACGCCTGTAAGGTTGATCCGTTAATAGAAAAATTATAGCGAAGACGCATGCCCATATCAAAGAAAGGATTTGTTTTGCGTAACTCCCCTTCATCACGAACCGCTTCCGGCAACTGTGTACCAAAATAGGGCACAAGCATTTGCCCTGTGTAGGTTCCTGTTACTGAGACAGCCATTTTTTTTGATTCATTGATATCCATTGTGAAAAATCCATAATCATTGGGTGTTCGGAAAAATCGCTTCTCATCAAACTCCTGTGCTTCTTCATACAGAGCTGTTTGCAAGGTATAACCGGCAGTCATAAAGAGGTTCGGAGTAGGGGCTACATTCATCTCCATATTAACACCCTGTACAATGGCTGCACCCTCTGCATTAATGCGAGTATATACGACCTCGCCAGATGCATCAGGCTCACCAATCTCATTGGCAAAAGGATTATTCAGTATGGTATAAAACCCATCCAGGAGAATTCCCACGGCAGTAGCACCCAGATACTTATCATAATCCAAGGAAAGCGAATAGCTTTGGCTGCGTTCAGCCCGGAGATCGGGATCATTTTCAAAAATCACACGACGCGAGCCGGAAGTTTCAATATGCAAATCCTCATCGAATATTTGTGGAGGACGGTAGCCTGTCGCATAATTGAAGCGACCCTGCAAATCCTTTGTGATATTGTAGAGAAAAGAAAATCGCGGACTGAAAACGCTTCCCGACTTATCGGGCACGCCATTTAAATCTGACAGCGACTTAATAACATATTGTTCGAAACGACCTCCCAGGGTGACCGTGGCTTTTTGCCATTTGAACTCGTACTGACCAAAAGCGCCAAAAGAAGATACAGACTGATGCGTTACCAGTGTATTAGGAATGTCATCAATGACAATGGATGAATCAGTTCCGATACTGGCGTTTTCAATATCCGGATACCCCTGCTTGCTGTCTTTTAATTCGGAGTAGATATTTTCCACGCCAATAGTCGCAGTGTGATGGCTTGCCAACTTAGCTACATATTGTGTTCCAATATTATAGGTAAAGTCATCCGTTTTACCATAGTCACTAAGGGAACGTTCCGCGCCATAATAGGAATCTCTGTCAACCTGTTGACCTGAAGCATAAAGCGAAAACTGATCCTCTTCACGCAAGTGCAGGTCATAACTCACAGCCCCCATCAAAAGGTTATGTTTCACATACTCTGCAATATCACGCTGGTGATAAGGGTAGTCAAAACGATTACCTCCGCTTCTTTCTTCTTTCACATTAAAAAAATCAACGCTGATTTTGCTGCGATAATTAATCCGATGGTAAAATCTGGATCCGATGGTGGTATTCTCCATCTTGGCCAGTTCAGAAAATCCGTCACCCATGGCATCAAAAGGCTGTCTGTCACGATAAAAACCATAAAAAGCAAGTCCCGTTTTTCCATCCGGGGAAACCACCGAAGAATTGAAATTAATGCTATGGTCAGGAGCCAGTCCACCGGTTCCTTCCATCCCTACTCCCATCAATGCAGAATTAAATCCCAATTCATAGGTATTGGATACAGGCTCTTTCAGTATCATGTTAATGGTTCCTGCAATCGCATTACTTCCGTACATCGCAGAACCACCCCCTTTGATTACTTCCACTCTCTCGATCATGTTGGCAGGGATCAGTTCCAGTCCATACACCCCAGCCAAACCACTGAATATGGGTCTGCCATTTACAAGAATCTGGGAATAAGGCCCTTCCAGTCCATTTACCCGAACCTGGTTAAATCCACAATTTTGGCAATTGTTCTCGACTCGCAGTCCACTCGAAAAATTAAGTCCATCACCGAGTGTCAGGGATTGTGAAGCGTTAAAAACCTGCGGCGTAATGGTACTAACAACCACAGAGGCTTCTTTTCGACTCATGGCCCTTCTGTCTCCAGTTACCACTACCTTATCAAGGCTCACCAAGCCTTCTTCCATCTCAAAATCCACCTCAATGGTTTTCCCTTTTTCAGCCACAATAGTTCTCTCTTGCGACTCATAACCTAAAGCAGAAACAACAAGCGTATGTTCTCCTTCCGGAATATTCACCAAATAATAGTGTCCGGTTTCATCTGTTAGGGTAGCCAAGCTTGTGCCTTTAATCAAAACGCTGGCATGGGGAATGTGTTCATCACCAAACACCACGTGCCCAAAAATATTGGCGTCGGTTCGCTCTCTTTGCGCAAAAACTACGGTTGTTAGGGAAAAACTCAGGCATACGGATATTATAATACTATATATTTTCATTTGCATCTATTTTAAATATTGGTGATAATTCAATTTATTGTTATTTGATATGTTATTATTCAACAGCACAATGAAGGAGGAGGGCGTCCCTGCATCGCAAAACAAAGCTGTTCTTCACAAAACAACAATAAAAAACAAGAATTAAAAAACTCCTTAGCAGGAGGCACTTGAGCGTCCTGCTCAAGATCAGGCAGAATAAAAAAATGATTTTGCATGGCTTGTATGCAGACCAACTCAAAACAATCGTGGTGATGATTTTCAGGTGTTTGCGAATCATCTCCACGTTCGAAGGGATGCGCATGCACCACAACAGTACCATCCGGCATCAGGTGCGAATGCTGAAAAATCGCATTGTTGACAAGGGTCGCACTGAACACGAAAAATAAGCCAAGAGCAAGTATTCTCAACCAAGACTGCAATCTGTATGTTCGTTTTATTATCATCGGGGCAAAAATAGCAAACTAAATCATATAAAACTATCCCCATTTATGGGGATTCTTTCATTTATTTGTCTCTCTGGTTGTCAATATGCTCTTTTTTATTATTTTTGAAAATTATTAAATTATAGTAAACTACATAAGCTAACATAAAAAAACAACCATTATGAAAAAACTCATTTTTAGTGCACTTCTTGCCTTTTGCATGCTAAGCTTAAGTGGGCGCGACACAATTAACCTGAACAGCAACTGGAATTTTGTTTTTGGTTATGAGGTAAAAAGAAATGTATGGGACAGGGTAGAACTCCCTCACACCTGGAACAATGTAGATGCCCATTACAAACTCGATTATTACCGGGGCCAGGCAACCTACATGAAAGAACAATTTTTTCCCAAAGCCTGGGAAGGCAAGCGTTTATTTCTTCGCTTCAATGGGGTGAATGAAGTAGCAGATGTCTTTATCAATGAGCGATGGATTGGCGAACATCGTGGAGGTTACACTGCTTTTGTATTTGATATTAGTGACGAAATCCATTATGGGGAAATCAACGAAATACGTGTCAGGGTAAGCAATGCGCTTCACTTAGATGTAATGCCTTTGGTGGGAGATTTTATTTTTTATGGAGGTATTTATCGGGATGTAAACCTGATTGTTACCGAACCAACTTGCATCTCTCCCTTGCAATATGCTTCATCGGGTGTTTATCTCACGCAAGCCAACGTTTCAGAAAAAAATGCGTTGGTAGGAACAAAAGTGCTGATCAATCAAAAAAGCAAGCAAGCCAATTTATATCGTGTATTGGTCGAAATCAAAGACAAAAACAAACTTATCACCTCTACCTCTCAGGAATTTTCGCTTGAAGGAGACAGTGAAGTAGGCATACACCTTCCTTTAGAAATTAACAAACCACGATTGTGGAACGGCGTAAAAGACCCCTTTATGTACCAAGTGCATGTAAGCCTTAAAGACCAACAGGGGAAGGTCATTGATCAGGTACAACAACCACTTGGATTGCGTTATTTCCATGTTGACAGAGACAAAGGATTTTTCCTGAATGGCGAATACCTTCAATTAAGAGGTGTCAACAGGCATCAGGACTGGAGCGAGGTGGGCAATGCACTTTATCCAAAACATCATAAAAAAGATATTGAAATCATAGAGGAAATGGGAGCAAATGCTGTCAGGCTAGCTCACTATCCACATGATGAGTATGTGTACCATTTGCTTAATGAAACCGGAATACTTGTCTGGTCTGAAATCCCATTCGTTGGTCCGGGAGGACATCGCAACAAAGGTTTTATCAACAAACAATCCTTTAAAGAAAACGGAAAACTGCAATTAACAGAGTTGATTCACCAGCAGTATAATCACCCTTCCATTTTTTGCTGGGGTGTTTTTAATGAAATAAACATGCACGGGGACAATCCTTATGATTATCTTGTTGATTTAAATAAACTTGCAAAATCATTAGACTCAACGCGACTGACAACATCTGCTTCTAATGTACCCGGAGCCATCAATGAGGTAACTGATCTGGTTGCATGGAACAGATATTACGGATGGTATGAAGGGCAACCTCATGAGATCAGTGTATGGGCAGATACTTTATTTAAGAACAACCCTGCAATCAAACTGGGTGTTAGTGAATATGGTGCAGGAGGAAGCATTTACCATCACCAGCAAAAACTTGAAAAAGCGGTACACAATGCTTACTGGCATCCTGAGGAATGGCAAACATACTACCATATTGAAAACTGGAAAGTTTTGGATAAGAAAGATTTTCTCTGGGGTACATTCATCTGGAATATGTTTGATTTTGGAGCAGCCCACCGTACCGAAGGCGATAGACCGGCACGCAATGACAAAGGACTTGTTACTTTTGACCGAAAAGTGAAGAAAGACGCTTTCTGGTTCTACAAAGCCAACTGGAACAAAGATGAGCCGGTATTATATATTGCCAACCGAAGATTTGACCGAAGAACAGAAAACAGCACATCTATCACCGTATTTTCCAATTACAACAATGTTGAATTACTTGTTAACGGAAAATCACACGGAACTGTTTCGGGAGATGATTACGCTACTTTTATATGGGATAATATTGAACTGAAAAATGGCAAAAACCACATCAAAGTTGTTTCCAAAGACGATGGAACAGAACAGATTGACAGCTGTTTCTGGTACGTAGAAAACTGGCCAAAATAATCAGCCTCTGCTGATTTTCTGTATTTATTTTTATTACAGTTTTCTGCTATTTGCTTGTTGCATGTATTTTATACATATCCTCACTGGCAATTCTTATGGCCTTTATCATATGGTCATAAGGTTTATCAGTAATGTCCACCAAGCCTACTGTTTGGTTTTCTCCGTCCATGGATCTTCCTGTAAGATGCTGATCAACAAACTGATACCAATGCGAGCCAAGAGAGAATGGCATCTCTGCCCACACGTGTACATACTTAGGGTAGTACTTGATCCGCTCTTCTTCAGAAAAAGCCTGGTACTTGGGAGGAAACTGCCGATTACTCTCCAGTGGCAGATGGTGTTCTCCTATCAACATGGGACGCTGCCCCCAATTGTACCACTGCTGCATATCGTCTTGATCAGGATATAAACGGTAAACATTTACACTCATCACATCCATATATTTTCCTGCTGTGCTGACAATGTGTTTGGGCTTTATCTGACGGGAAAACCTACAGCCCAGGTAGAGGTGATTAGGATCGTGTTTTTTTAATGTTTCCTTAACAAAACTAAAATATGTGTCGGCATACAATGTCTCAAAAGCAATGTAATCGTTATAAAAAGCACCTTCCTGCTCATCCCCTACAATAGATATATTACGTATTGCATCCCAGGAAGGATAAGTTGTTCCCCAGACCTTATTCACAACATCCAGTGTTGTATATTTTTCTTTAAGTACTTCTTCCCATCTCTTTCGCAGCGGCGTATTCTTCAGATCGTCATCAAAGAGATTAGGGGTTCCCCAATGTGCTTCGTTATCAACAAAATAACCCAAAAGATAGGGATCATCTTTCATAGTGACAGCCTTTTGCATCAGGGAGTCTGCATGACGTTGCCATCTCGGATCAAAAACATCAGGGAATTTGTGCCTAAGAAGGTAGTCGTTGCGCTCACTGATGCGGAATCCATAAGTGTAGGGTATCTTTCTTTCATTGATAAGCGACACTTCGCTCCAATTGCCAAGGGTGTTCATGCCCCATTTTTGCAACCTCTTGATGACCATATTCATCCAATCTTCAGGACTTTCATACTTACGTTGGATGTTCCAGCTATAAAAACTGAAAAAATGATCACCTTCCCATGCATCAACAAATTCACCATCGTGTGGAGGAATGGTATCGAAAAGATATTCTCTGTCCTTGACAATGGTCACATCAGCAAAGCGATGCTTGGTTCTTACACCGGTAACACCCAGCGACCAGAATACATTTCCTTCAGGTGTCACGAACCACCATCTTCCATCCTTGTTTTGGGTTACATAGAAAAAGCCGGTGGCATCCATTTTAGGACCGTCTAACCAACCGCCATACTTATCCAGCCTGGGGTTATCCTGTATGGCATTCAAAAATGCCAGTTCTTCATCCATAAAATTAATCAGTTCTTCCGGACCGTTTAGTTTTCCCTCCCAGTCAGCATGCTTCCTTTGTCCGATATCATCCACCACCGCTTTGGGTTCAGTATCATCCGTCTGTACCAGTGCAATCCTGTTTACCTCAAGATCAAAAGAGGACGCCTCTGCCTTTGCAAAAATATGCAGTGCGTTGGGTGAATATATACTGAAATTTCTGGCCGTCAGCGGCAGTTCAATCAGACACATTTCTCCATCATACGATTCACCTGCCTGCAAAGTCAAGTCATAAGGCATCCTGTTGCGGGCACCGTACACATTGAAAACCACATCAACAGGAAAATCATTGGGGTTGCTTAAGGTAAAACGAATAAATTTATAAGGCATCCAGTCTTCCGGTAATTCCAGTCCCTTAATCGCCGGCTCAATAAAACCGGTGCTGTCAGAAAAATGTAAAAGAGCAGCACCCGTAGGCTGTATTTCAGCAGACACTTTGTTTCGTTGCACCAAGCTTACTTCATTCTCCCTACCTGTACCATCCGGCATGACCACATATAGCGTAACTGTTCTGCCTGTTGTGTCAGCCAAAACAGACAAATCTGCCTCAATCTCCTTTTCTGCCTGCTGGCAGGATGATAACACTCCGGCTACAAATATGCCCCATATCAATCCTTTGAAAATATTCTTTATCATAATTTATTGTTTTTTTATTTTTTATTAAAGCTGATAAAGATATTACATTTTTTCACCAAAAAAATATGTCCACATAAATATTTTTTTTATCTTCACAAAAATATTTTATTCATTAAATTTTTATATTGTTATGAAAAGAAAGAATCCACTTTCTGTTATTTCTGTGGTACTAATTTCACTATTGGTATCTTTATCTTCCTGCGAACAAGCTGAAGAAGTTGAAAAATACATCGGTATTCAACTTTGGTCTGTAAGGGCTGATATGAAGAAAAATCCGGAAGCAACCATTCAGGCTATTGGTGAGATGGGGTATAAATTTATTGAAGCTGCAAGTTACAATGATGGAAAATTCTACGGCATGGAGCCGGCTGAGTTTAAAGCACTGTTAAATGAAAACGGTCTGGACTTTATCAGTTCCCACACACGTACCTTCCTGCCCGATTCTTCAACATGGGACAAAGCCATGGACTGGTGGGAAAAAGCCATTGACGCACACTTAGAGGCAGGCTGCTCCTACGTCATTCAACCCTCGCTTAGTCAAGAAGCATTTGATAGCCTCGCAGGGCTACAGCGCTACTGCGACTATTTCAATGCCATTGGAGCAATGGCCAATGAAAAAGGGGCTAAGTTCGGTTTCCACAACCATGCTAAGGAATTTGACACACTGGAAGGCGAAGTTATTTATGATTACATGCTAAGTAATACCGATCCTGACAAGGTGTTTTACCAAATGGATGTTTATTGGGTTATCGAAGGAGGAGCTGACCCTGTTGCATACTTTGAAAAGTACCCCGGACGATTTACACTGCTACACATCAAAGATGAAACAGAGGTGGGAGTCAGTGGCAACATTGATTTTGAAAGAATTTTTACAAACATTGATCAATCAGGCGCTAAATACTTGGTGGTAGAGGTTGAAAAGTACAACTACGAACCACTGGAAAGCGTACAAAAAAGTTTGGAATACCTGCTTGAAGCTGATTTTGTAGAATAATCCGAAAGGTTCTGTAGCAGGAACCTAAGAATGCAATATAAAAAACCATCATTACAAAAAAGTTGCGGAGCAACGAATAGAACGAAAGACAGCAATCGCAACTATGCCGAAACCAGATGATAAC
>CAYSRH010000074.1:0-6066 GCA_964433245.1 uncultured Bacteroidales bacterium
CTTACCCTGGAAAAAATAAGGGTATTTATAAGTTTCTCATTTTCATTATTTTCCAGTGCTTCCTGAAGCTCTTTACCCGAAAGTGTAAGGCTTTTCTGTTTTTCAATGTTATCAAACAGGTCAATTTGTTTACCTACTTTTTTTGCCGTTCCCGGGTGATCGCCTGTTACCATCACAGCCCTTATCCCAGCCTCTTTGCAAGTGTTAATTGCTTCAATGACTTCTTTCCTGGGCGGATCAAGAAAACCTACCAACCCAATAAATATTAAATCCTCCAGGAACTCCTGTTCTTCATTATCAGGGGGTAAATCCTTCGTTTTCTTATAGCCAAAAGCCAAAACGCGAAGCCCTTCATTTGCCAATTCATCATTTTTCTCCATCCAATATTTTTTATCTTCTTCATGAAAGATCTCTTCTTTCCCCTGGATAAGAATGCTGGAAGATCTTTTTGTTATGGCATGTGCAGCTCCTTTGCCCGCCACATAATATCCCTGTTGACTGGCATATACAGCACCCATTACCATGTCGTTGGAATCAAAAGGATCATGACGTTTTCTTTCCAGTTGTTGGTGTTCCCGGAACAAATTACTGTCATAGCTTTTGGCGTATTGCAGTAAAGCGATATCCAGAGGATCGCCATCTCCACTATTTTCATGGTCGTTTTGGCTTTTGTTGTTATTTTCCTGTAAGCTGGCATCATTGGCTAATACCGAAATCTTCAGAAAATGATTGAAGTTTTCACTTTGTTCCCCCGCTTTATTTATTTTATGCTCAGACTTATCTGTTTTGCTTTCATCAAAATCTATTCTTTCATCTTTTGGGAAAAACACAGATCTTACGCTAAGTTTATTGTGGGTGAGTGTTCCTGTTTTATCCGTAAAAATTACGGTTGTTTCGCCCATGGTCTCTACTGCTTGCAGTTTCTTTACAATCACGTTTTTTCGGGCAAGCTTTATCATTCCTCTGGCCAGCGCAATGCTGGCTACAATTGCTAGTCCTTCCGGAATGGCAGCAATCGTCCAGGCTATGGATGTTTGCACTAGTTGATATATATCTTTTCCTACCAGCACCCCAAAAAGAGCAAAGGAAAAGGCCAGCCCCAGGGTTACCCATATCAGGTTTTGGGTAAGCTTATTGAGCTTTTTATGTAAGGGTATTTGATCCTTGTCTTCTTCTCCTACCAATTCTGAAATATTGCCCAATTCGGTATCCATCCCTGTGGCAACTACAATGGCTTTTCCAAAACCATTGGTAACGGCGGTGCCTTTGTACAACATATTGGTGCGTTCGCCTATGCTTTTTCCTTCCTCCAGCACATCTGTAGTTTTGTTTACAGGTATTGATTCTCCTGTAAGTGGTGATTCGTCCACGGCTAGTTCTGTGGTGTGAAAAATCCTGGCATCGGCGGGAACCAAATCCCCTGAATCAACAAGGAGGATATCACCCGGAACAATTTCTTCGGCATCTATCGTTTTTTCTTCCTCATCCCGCAAGACCCTGCATTGGATGATATCCATTTTCTTCAATGCATCCATTGATTTTTCAGCTTTGAATTCCATCCAAAAACCTATGATTGTATTGATTAACAGTACAATTACAATGGCGATTCCTTCCGGAATATCTCCAAAAACAAAAGCCAAAATGCTTGCAGCAGTGAGCAGGTAAATAACAGGATTCAAAATCTGGGAAAGCAGAATTTGCCAGATGCCTCGTTTTTTTTGCTCTTTCAGCTTGTTTTTACCGAATTTTTCCAACCTGCTTTTCGCTTCCTGATCTGAAAGTCCTTTACGAAGATCTACAGACAGCTTGGCTGATAATTCATCAGAAGAAATGTTGTATGCGTTTTTGCTCATCTTGATTGCTTAGTTATAGATAATCTATTCTTTATTGGTTTCTGCTTCTTCTTAGAATGAATTCAGTTCATTCATTTATTAAGTATATCAATAATTATACCGGAAATTAACCGGTCTGAACAATCTGGCGTCTTTCAATGAAGAAGAAATTATTCCTCTGGCATTTAATCAGCGGATTTTTTATGAACTTATTTTTTGATTTGCTACTCTTCTATTTTTGCTTTTTATGTGAATAATCTGTTCCTCATTTTTCTAGAATATGTAACACGGTATCAACGGGGATGGATGGAGCAAACCTGTCTTCCCGACCTGACATTCCGCTTGAGCAAAACATAGCGTTAAGCACGGCTTCTTCTGTTGCTTCTACCACAGCTTCGTAAAGAGGGTTAATAAACTCATCGGTAACAAAAGTCAGGTTCATTGTGCGGTTCATTCCTTTGGCAACACGCGAAGCTTTGTTGCCTGTACTAAAAGCAAATACCATCTCTCCACTTGTAGATGCTGCATGAGATCCAACCCTTCCCAAACCTAATGCAGCTCTTTTCGAGAGCCTGTCTAATTGAGTTGATAATAAGGGTGCATCCGTAGCGATAACTACGATAACGGATCCATAATTATTTTCTCTGCGTGTATCATAGGGATATAATGTATCCATTTCTTTGCCTACAACTTTTCCTTCAACCGTCAGGTTACGCAATTTGCCAAAATTGGTTTGTACAAGAACACCTACTGTATATCCGCCTTTTTCTCTTTCCAACTTTCGTGACGAAGAGCCTATCCCTCCGGAAAAGTCAAAACTGATCATGCCGGTACCTCCTCCTACAGAGCCTTGTTCAATAGGTCCTTGTTTGGCATTTTTTATTGCTTTAACGGCTTTCGAAGCTGTGTTTGATGGAACCCTGACGTCATTTAAAAAGCTGTCGTTGGTTTCTCCGATAATGGGAATGATCACATCGGCTTTACGTCCTAACTCGGGGTGTTTTGTTAACATGTAGTCAATCACTCCGCTATGCACATGGCCTAATGACATGGTATTGGATAAAAGAACAGGGGTTTCCAGCCACCCCCATTCCATTGCCTGTATAAGACCGGACATCTCTCCGATGCCATTCAGGATAAAACCTCCTGCAACCAGGTGGTTGTTAAACAAATCATCTACATAGGGTACAATGGCTGTAATGCCTGTTCGGATAGATGTTTTTTTTCTTTTATCTGAGGGATCCGGTACATTGTCTTCGATATGAGTTATATGTCCAACAAAAATATCTTTCACATCCGTAATATCATTATTGGCGCCGGTGGCAAATCTGCCTATCTCAATTCCTGCTTCACGACATGTTTTTCTTGCCTTTTTTTCTTCTTTCTTTTCCGGTTTCACAGCTTTAGACAACGAGAGTCCGTATCGCATTGCCGCGGAGCGCACGATACTGTCTATCATCTCATTAAAAGACAAGCCTTTGGCTTTTGCTCCGATAGCAAAGCTGGAGTCGGGCAACAAACGTGGCAAAGCATTCACTTCAAGGAAATAGGGTTTGTCTTCACCATCCAGACGAATATCAACCCTTCCGACGTCGGGACAGGGAAACATTTGAAACACATGATCTGCCAATGATAAGATGTCCATTCGCAACTGAGGGTTTAGGTCTGGGGGAGAGATAGGATCCACTTCTTCTTTTCCACTCTTCTGTTCATAATCATAAATAGGTATATCACTAGAGAAGTTTTCATAGCTATACTCCACGATCTCTAATAATTTCCCCGGATATGCTTCAAGCATAGGAACAGAAAACTCCCGACCTTCAAGGTATTGTTGTACATTAAGTCCTGCAGGATAATCCTTCAATAATTTTTCAGCTATTTTACGGGCTTCCTTTGGTGTCTTTACAACAGAATCTTGTGTAATTCCTTTGCTCGACCCTTCGTAATTGGGTTTGATAAGTAAGGGGTAGGGCAATGATTCAAGTGTGTCGAGCTTGTCTTTCTTCTTGATAAACGCGCCTTTGGGAATATTAATTCCTCTTACCGAATATAATTTTTCCAACAATCGCTTGTCCATGCTTGACAATAATATGGCAGCATTGCCTCCTGTGTAAGGAATACCCAAATGTTCAAAAATAGCAGGATAGTAAGCCTCGCGAACCACACCTCCGACTCCCTCAGCAATATTAAATATTAATGTTGGACGCGATGCCAACACCCGATCCACTATTTCTTCCGGTGAACCGGTCACCTCTACCGGAGTAACATCATAATGAAGTTCTTTCAATGCCTGTAGAATCTGATCCACATCTTTTTGTGTTAACAGTTCGGCCTGAGACTCTTCTTTGGACTTTCGAATATTGTATGTTAGACTAATACGCATAAAATAATTTTATTGGTTTGGGTTATTTCATATATATTCTGGATGTGTGGATAATCGAAATAATTCCATAGGCAATGGCATAAATCCCTATAAGTAAAGCAATAACCCTTAAGCTCTCGAATGGATTTAGCATGATGAGAAGTCCAAACACCAGGGACAATAGTCCACCAAACAAGTGGATAAAACGGAATATTTCAGGCATCCTCTTTTTTGAATAGCTAACCAACAAAATAACCCCTATGAAGAGCATCCACAATCCTATGATAACAGTGAAAAAAGTAGCTGCAGGTATCGGTTTAATAAGAATTAGAATACCAACCAAAACACTAATAATACCCTCAATTTGAAAAAGAAGCCAGTTTGGCATCACATTTTTCTGCCTTCTGGTACCAATGATTAACGCAACTCCTCCAACGATTAGTGCAATAGCAAAGTAGATGCTCAAAACAGCAATTGTGATGTTGGGGAGAAATAAAATGACACAGCCAAAAATAATTGCCAGAATTCCATTTATAAATGATAGTTTCATAATTTATGTGTTTTTATGGTTAGTATATATTTTATAGTTTACTATGAAAAAATCATTCCAAACATGTTTTGCATAGAATAAAAAGGGTAAAAGATGTACTTCAGGATTATCGTATTATTAATCCGGTCAACCCGGACAATCCGATCAACATTAGGTATTGGGTCTGAAAATAAAACATAAATTAATAGGATGCAAATCATAAATATTAGAGAACGTACAGTTGTTGATACATTTCTACACCTATGTTGAAAATAGCATACACTTTCATAATCAACCCGCTTTTGTCAACAACTTTACCAGGCGCTGCTTCATTATATATTAACTATTCTGCCTTTCCAACTGATTCTTGGCTACAGTAATTTGCTCAACCGGGATTTTATATGGTTATAATTTATTTTCAATGGTCATATGGAGCTCGCCATGAGACTAATTATTTTCCTAACTGACAATCAATCAAATTTTTAATAAGTAGTGTCCGACAAAAATTACAATCAGGACACTGCTACGCAGCTTATTATAGTCACGTAGTGACGATCTGTTTGTAGCATAAAACCACGGCGCATAAAACAAGCCCCATTCGGGGTGACCTGTCGTAATGATTGGACTATTATTAGGCATATATACGAAATAATATTTTTTTACCGGACACTAATGATTTTTAATAATCATTCTCGTGCACTTCGACAAGCTCAGCAGAACTGTGTCAAATTTTTGTCATGGCTCGGTTCATATCGACTCTTATGATAAGATATTGGATTTATGGCACGGTTTTCTCATAGTGTATAATTGAATTAATCTATTTTAATAACTTAAATTTAATAGGAGGAAATGTTATGGGTATGGTAAAAGTAATCGAAGTCATTGCTTCATCAGAAAAAGGTTTTAGTGAAGCAACTCAAAAAGCAGTTGATGAGGCAACAAAAACTGTAAAAAACATCAAATCCATTTACGTTAAGCATATGAATGCAAATGTTGAGAACAACAAAATTGTATCGTATGCAGTAAATGCAAAAATTTCGTTCGAAATTGAGAAGTAATTTTCTCAGGTTCGAAGTTTATTGACAGAGATTGGGGGTTAGGTTAAAGCTGACCGGTTAATCGTGTTGGCTTTAATCCTCCAAATTTAATTGACTCAGTTTATTGTAGAGTGTTTTTCTGTCGATATTTAGCAGTTGTGCGGCAAGTGATTTATTATAATTGGCTTGTTGCATTGCTTTTTCCAGTATCACTTTTTCCGCTTCAAGCGTGGCCGTTTTCAGGTCAAGCGTGGTGGTTGTGTTTTCCAACACATCTGAAATTGTATCTTGTGCACCTTTTTCCTG
>CAYSRH010000074.1:6166-8203 GCA_964433245.1 uncultured Bacteroidales bacterium
CTTTTTCCTGATAACTTGCCTGACAACTTGTAAGTTCCTCAGGGAGTGAATTCTCCTTCACGAGATCACCGTTGGACATCAGTACACTGCGCTTTATTACATTGCGTAGTTCACGTAGATTACCATACCATGGATAGGATTTAAAAACGGTAACTACATTGTCATCAAAGCCTATCACTCCTTTATTGAGTTCGCGATTTGCCTCTTCCAGAAAGTGTTTTGCAAAAATCAGGATGTCATCGCCTCTGTCGCGTAGTGGGGATAGTTTTAATTTGAACTCGTTAATGCGATGGTACAGGTCTTCGCGAAAATCTCCGTCACCGGCTGCTTCCAGCAGATCGCTGTTGGAAGCGCAAATAATACGAACATCCACATCAATCGTTTTGCTGTCGCCTACTCGCGTGATCACCTTTTGTTGTATGGCACGCAATAGCTTAACCTGTGTTTCGTAGGAAAGGTTTCCGATTTCATCAAGGAAGATTGTGCCTCCATTGGCTTGCTCAAAATACCCTGCTTTATCGGATATCGCGCCTGTAAAAGAACCTTTTACATGTCCGAACAGTTCACTGGCAGCAAGCTCACGGGGAATAGCACCGCAATCAATGGCCACGAAATTTTTGTTCTTGCGTGTACTGTTTGTATGGATCAGCCGGGCAATATATTCTTTGCCGGAACCGGTTTCACCTTGTATTAACACGGACATGTCCGTGGGTGCCACCAGTCTTGCCTGGTCAATGAGTTCTCTCATCTTGTCGGAATCCCCTGTAATGAAAACGTCATCAGTTTCTTCTTTTCTTCCTGTTCTCTTTTGGATTGCCCGTTTGATAATATTACTTATTTCTTCGGGGTAAATGGGTTTGGTGACATAATCAAAGGCTCCTGCCTTGATGGATTCAACGGCAGCTTTTATTTCAGCATAAGCAGTCATCATGACGACTGCTGTTTCGGGCGATCTCTTTCGTATAAATGGCAAAAGTTCGGTTCCGTCGATATCCGGCAATCGTATATCGCATAAGGCAACATCAATTTTTTCTTCCTGAAGCATCTTCAGTGCCGGCTTTCCTTTGAACGACGTAAAGACCTTGTATCCTTCGCGTTGAAAATATTTTTCAAGTAAGTTGATTATGTAGGGATCGTCATCAATAATCAGAATAGAAGCTTTCATAATTTATAATTGTAAGAATGTAAAGTAAAGATACGTACTATTTAAGTTATATAAAGTTGTAAACTAATTCATTTTCAATTATTATATGATGTCAGGAATAATGATCCCTGGCGATACTGGTTTTTTCGATGCATGCTGCCACTTCATTCAGCGTGTGTTCAATCATTTCCGGATCTTTCTTAAAATTATTCTTTCTTAGATAACGGGACTCAATACGTTTTAGCATGCTTGTGGTCTTTTTAAATCCCAATTGCTCAACGGAAGGGTGCAAGCTGTGTGCAGCTTCTGCTATTGAATGATAATCCTCCGTTCTGGATGCTTGTTGCATTTGCTCCAGCACACTCTTTCCATGTTCAATAAAAGTGTCCAGCATGAGGAGGGTGTACTCTTTATCTCCTTGGGTGATATGTAGCAATGCATCCAGATTGTAGTCTTCATCTTCACTTACCGCCTTCCCGGATTTCGTTGGTTTGGCATGCACGGAGTTGTTTTCGGTACTGTAGAGAGCGATTTTTTTTATCAGGTCCAGTTCGTTGAAGGGTTTTAAGAGAAAGTCGTCCATTCCGGCTTTTAAATATTCCTGGATGTGCTTTCTTACCACATTTGCCGTCATGGCAATGATTCTTGTACGTGGGAGGTTTTCGTTGTTTCTTTCAATTATTCTGATGTGTTTAGCTACCTCCACACCACTCATCGCGGGCATATTGATGTCAAGCAAAACGATATCGAAGCATCCGGGCTTAAACTTTTTAACTGCCTCCTCGCCTGACTTAGCAAAAACACATTTGGTATTGTATTGTTTCAGAATCACCTCTCCGAGCATCCGGCTCACAGGGTCGTCATCTGTAAAAAGGATACGCACCTGATCGGGG
>CAYSRH010000075.1:0-8192 GCA_964433245.1 uncultured Bacteroidales bacterium
AAACACGAAAAAATGAAAAATTATTCTATTTATCCCAAAACAAAAAAGGTGCTGGCTGATATTATAACCCCGGTAAGCATCTACCTTAAATTACGGGACATTTATCCCAATTCTATCCTATTGGAAAGTTCCGATTACCATAGCCATCAGGACAGTTATTCTTTTATTTGTTTACAACCTGTTGCGGACTATATTGTTTCTGATTTTCTGATCACAATCAAATCACCGGAACAGACAGTTGAAACCATTCCTGTAAAAGATAAAAACACAGTACCGGATACACTAAAACACTTTATTTCTAACTTTTCAAACAAAGGAGAAAAAACTTCAATTGACGGTGTTTTTGGCTATACCGGATATGATGCCATTCAATATTTTGAAGATATCCGGCTTCATAACGAAGTAAAAGAAAAAATCCCGGATATACACTATTGCTTTTACAAGTATATCATTGCCATCAACCACCTGAAAAATGAACTGGAAATCATCGAAAACCTCTTTGAAGGAGAAAAAAGTGAACTGGAAAATATAGAATCCTTGCTTACCAATCGAAATTTTGCTACCTACGGATTTTCCATTGATGGAAAAGAAACGTCTAACCTAAATGATAATCAATATAAAGAAATGGTTACCAAAGGAAAAAAACACTGCTTTCGTGGTGATGTTTTTCAAATTGTATTGTCCCGGCAATTTTCCCAACAATATAAAGGTGATGATTTTAATGTATATCGTTCATTACGATCCATCAACCCTTCTCCTTATCTTTTTTATTTTGATTTTGGCAGCTACCGGATTTTTGGATCTTCGCCCGAAACACAAATCGAAATCACCAATGGAAAAGCCTTTATCAATCCTATTGCCGGAACATTTAAAAGAACCGGTAATGACAAAGAAGATGCTGATCTGGCAGAAAAACTTGCCTTTGACCATAAAGAAAATGCCGAGCATATCATGCTTGTTGATCTGGCAAGAAATGACCTGAGCCGGACAACCAATAATATCCGGGTTGAAAGATTCAGAGAAATTCATTTTTACTCACATGTCATTCATATGGTATCCAAAGTATCCGGAGAACTTAAGCCTGACAGCAATACTGTAAAAATCTTTGCTGAATCATTTCCTGCCGGCACCCTGTCAGGAGCTCCAAAATACAAAGCCATGGAATTAATTGATCAATACGAAAATAAAAACCGGGGATACTACGGAGGTGCTATTGGCAATATCAGATTAAACGGGGATATTAATCAGGCCATCATGATCCGGTCTTTTCTTTCTAAAGACAATACACTTTTTTATCAGGCCGGAGCAGGAATTGTATCACAATCCATAGAAGATAACGAACTGGAAGAAGTCAATAACAAGCTGGCCGCACTAAAATCAGCTATTACCATAGCAACTAACTTATAACTTTTTAAACAAAATGAACACATGAAAATACTCATGATAGATAATTACGATTCTTTCACTTATAATCTGGTTCAATACGTGGAACGTACGATTCATAAAAAAATTGATGTCTTCCGGAATGATAAAATTACTATTGCAGATGTTGAAAAATATGATAAAATCATCATTTCTCCCGGACCGGGAATCCCCGAAGAAGCAGGCATTAGCAAAAACATCATAAAGACTTATGCCCCCACAAAAAGTATTTTGGGCGTTTGCCTCGGTCACCAGGCCATAGGAGAAGTTTTTGGCGCAAGATTACAAAATTTGGATACAGTTTATCACGGGGTAAGCAGCTTAATGACCCAATGTATTGAAGGCGACTATCTTTTTTGTGATATACCCCATCAATTTGAAGCCGGTCGCTATCACAGCTGGATTATTAAACAATCTGATTTGCCGGAAAATCTCGAAGTTACTGTTGTAGATGAACATAATACCATCATGGCCATTCGCCATAAAATTTTTGATGTGCGAGGCGTGCAATTTCATCCGGAAAGTGTGCTCACCGAATTTGGCGGACAAATCATTCAAAATTGGATAAAAGGTCATGCCTAAATAAGAGATTATAAAAAATAAAGGAAATACAATTTATATAGCCATGAAAGAAATATTAAAATACCTTTTTGAACATAGAACCCTGACAAGGGAAAATGCACAAAACGTACTCAACAACATTGCTGAAGGAAAGTACAATGATGCTGAAATTGCTTCATTTATAAGTGTTTATCTTATGCGTGCTATTACAGTTGATGAACTTTCCGGATTTCGTGATGCATTGCTTAATCATTGTAAAAGAATAGACCTTTCAGAATTCAACACCATTGATGTTTGTGGAACAGGGGGTGATGAAAAAAACACATTTAACATTTCAACCCTTACAGCCTTTGTCATTGCCGGCGCCGGATATCATGTTGCCAAACATGGAAATTATTCGGTTTCCTCATCATGCGGTTCGTCTAATGTCTTAGAATATTTTGGTTATCAATTTACCGCTGAGGAAAATAAATTAAAGAAACAAATAGAAAAAGCCGGTATTTGTTTTTTACATGCACCGCTCTTTAATCCGGCAATGAAAAATGTTGTTCCTGTACGTAAAAGTTTAAGAATCAAAACTTTCTTTAATATGTTAGGACCAATGGTCAACCCTGCATTTCCGAACAATCAAATGATAGGCGTATTCAGTCTTGATGTAGCAAGACTGTACAATTATATATACCAACAATCCGGAAAAAATTATTCTATCGTTCATTCTCTTGACGGATATGATGAAATTTCATTAACTTCACCTTTCAAAATTTACACACAAAAAAGCGAACAGATTATTTATCCTGAAGACCTTGGATTTAAAAACAACAAAGCTGAAGATATCTTTGGCGGTAACTCAGTGGAAAAAGCCGCTTCGCTCTTTATGTCGATTTTACAAGGAGAGGGTAATGATCATCAAAACAATACCGTATTGGCCAATGCAATGTTTGGCATAAAATGTCTTGAACCAAAAAAAGATATGAAAACGTGTTATCACATTGCAAAAGAATCTTTAATAGAAGGAAAAGCATTAAACGCTTTTGATACATTAATCAAAATATAACATGTTTTTTTTAGACCATATCATTGCCTGTAAAAGAACCGAAGTTGAAAAACAAAAGGAAATTATTCCTTTTTCAAAACTCAAGAAGAGTATTTATTATACAAATCCCTGTATATCGCTAAAAAATAGATTTATAAATGAAACCTCTCCGGGAATTATTGCTGAATTTAAGCGAAAATCCCCTTCAAAAGGTGTTATTAATAACAAGGTTTCAATAGAAGAAGTTTCCTGCGGATACGCAAACAAAGGAGCTATTGCTCTTTCTGTCTTAACTGATCCTGATTTTTTCGGAGGTAATGCAAATGACCTGATCACAGCACGAAAATTAAACGATATTCCCCTGCTTCGAAAAGATTTTATCATAGATGAATATCAAATACATGAAGCCAAAGCATGGGGTGCTGACTTGATTTTATTAATTGCTGCCTGCCTGACAAAAAAAGAAATTACACATTTTTCAAATGTAGCTCATAATTTAGGTATGGAAGTCATTTTTGAGATCCATAACCGGCAAGAACTGGATAAATACAATCCCCAAATAGAAATGGTAGGGGTCAACAACAGAAATCTGAAAACATTTGAAGTGGACATCAACACCTCTTTGGATTTAATCCGGGATATTCCTGCTGAATGCATTAAAATTGCCGAAAGTGGAATTTCAGAATCCACATCAGTTATTAAATTATGGGAAGCCGGATACCAGGGCTTCCTTATTGGTGAAAATTTTATGAAAACAACTAATCCATCTCAATCATTATTTTTATTTATTAATCAATTAAAAACACAATGAAGACAGATTTAATGATCAAGGTTTGTGGTATGAGAGATTCTCAAAACATCAAAGATCTTATCGAACTGGAACCTGATTTTATGGGATTTATTTTTTACCACAAATCACCCCGTTTTATTGGTACAAAATTACCCAAAATTGAAATTCCCGATACCATTACAAAAGTCGGGGTGTTCGTAAACAGCAAAGCCGATGACATTCAGGAGGCTGTAGAAGAAAATGAACTGGACATGGTGCAATTGCATGGAAAAGAAAGTCCTGAATTATGTGAAACGATCAGCAGGCAGGTAAAAGTGATCAAAGCTTTTCAAATTCAAAAAGATTTTGATTTTAATCAATTGCATGAATATGGTTATTCGTGTGAATATTTTTTATTGGATTCTTTTAGCACCAAAGAGTTTGGAGGCAGCGGCGAAAAATTTGACTGGAAACAAATTGATGATATTTCTTTTGATGTACCGGTGATATTGTCAGGAGGAATTGGTCCGGATGATATTGAACTTATACAATCTATTGATCATCCGGATATAGAAGTAATAGATATAAACAGCAAATTTGAAATACGTCCCGGGGTAAAAAAGATTGAACAACTTGATCAATTTATGTCCCGGATCAAATAAAATCATGATTAAAAACTATTCATTATGACATATCACGTAAACAGCAAAGGATTTTATGGTGATTATGGAGGTGCCTTTATTCCTGAAATGCTACACCCCAATGTTGAAGAACTGAAAAATAATTATCTTACGATTATTGAATCAGATTCTTTCAAACAATCATTCCATAAGCTTTTGCAGAATTATGCCGGACGTCCTTCTCCTTTGTATTATGCTGCCCGTTTATCAAATTTTTATCATACCAATATCTACCTGAAAAGAGAAGATTGTAATCACACCGGTTCACACAAAATCAACAACACCATTGGGCAAATTCTTGTGGCACAACATCTAAGGAAAAATCGTATTATTGCTGAAACAGGAGCCGGACAACACGGTGTTGCTACGGCAACAGTATGTGCTTTGATGGGATTGGAATGCATTATTTACATGGGAGAAGTTGATGTGGAACGGCAGGCTCCGAATGTTAAAAAAATTGAAATGCTGGGGGCCAAAGTAATTCCCGTTAAAAGCGGAAGCCGCACCCTGAAAGACGCTACCAACGAAGCCATTCGCGACTGGATCAGCAATCCTGTTGACACCCATTACATCATTGGATCGGTTGTAGGTCCACACCCCTATCCTGATATGGTAACCCGTTTTCAGTCTGTCATTAGTGAAGAAATGAAATGGCAACTAAAAGAACAATGCGGTAAAGAAAATCCTGATTATGTAATTGCCTGTATTGGTGGGGGGAGCAATGCTGCCGGAGCCTTTTATCATTATCTGGATCATCCCGAAGTAAATCTGATAGGAGTAGAAGCTGCCGGAAAAGGAACAGACACAAATAAAACAGCAGCTACTTCAAGTGTTGGAAGTAATGGTATTATTCACGGAAGTAAAACACTGCTAATGCAAAATGATGACGGCCAAATTGTAGAGCCTTACAGCATTTCAGCCGGACTGGATTACCCCGGTGTAGGACCTATTCATGCACATTTAGCGAAAATGGGAAGAGAAAAAGTGCTAAACGCCACTGATGATGAAGCACTGAAAGCCGCTTTTCAATTAAGTCACCTTGAAGGTATTATTCCTGCATTAGAATCTGCACATGCTTTGGCTGCCTTAGAAAAAATTTCTTTTGAAAAAGAAAATGTCATTGTTGTTAACATTTCAGGACGTGGAGACAAAGACATGGCTGCTTACTTACAACATATAAACCGATTTTTATAATATTTAGCTTATGAATCGTATTGATCATCTTTTTAAAACAAAAAAAAGCAATATCTTGTCTGTTTATTTTACAGCAGGATTTCCGGCATTACAGGATACTGTCCCCATTATTCAGTCATTGGAAAAAAATGGTGTTGATTTGATCGAAATAGGCATGCCTTTTTCCGACCCCCTGGCAGATGGTCCCGTTATTCAAAAAAGCAGTGAAATAGCCTTACAAAACGGAATGTCAATTAAGTTGCTGTTCGAACAACTTCAGGATATTCGAAAACAAGTTTCTATTCCTTTGATTCTTATGGGTTATATAAATCCTATTCTTCATTACGGCATCAACAAATTTTGCCGGGAAGCAACAGAAATTGGCATTGATGGCATGATCATTCCGGATCTTCCATTCGATTTATATCTTGATGAATATGAAACCATTTTCACACAATATCAATTACATAACATATTCTTAATTACACCACAAACTTCTACAGAAAGACTAAAAAGAATTGTTCAGCATAGCCATGGTTTTTTATACATGGTTTCTTCCGCAGCCACAACAGGCGCAAAAACCAACATTTCTGCAATGCAAATACAATATTTTAAACGAATTCAACAAATGAAATTACCGCTACCCAAACTCATAGGATTTGGAATATCCAACCGGGAAACATTTGACCATGCCTGTCAATACGCAGAGGGAACTATTATAGGAAGTGCCTTTATCAAAGCCCTGGAAAATGAAGGTAGTATTGACAAGAAGATTCAGGAATTTATAAACACCATTTTATAATGTTGTTTTTATTACCATATTATATTTTTAATCCCATCAACAGTACATCATCAACTTGAAAACTATTGTTTTTCCATTCGATAAAATCATCTTCAATAGCTATTAACTGATCCAACAGAGGATAGTGTCCGGATTTTTGCAACAATTTCTCTAACCGTGCAGGTCTGTATTTTTTGTTGTTCGGACCACCAAACTGATCAACCAACCCATCAGAAAAAAGATATATTACATCCTTCTTTTTTAATTGAACCATTTGATTTTCAAAAAGTTTATTTTCTCCTTCAGAAAATTGATATCCGCCTATTGACATGCTGCTCCCTTTGTATTTAATAATTTCCTTATTTCTATACAACCATAAGGGTCGCATAGCAGATGCGAAAACAAGATGATCCAGACGTCTGTCAAATTCACAGAGAATTATGTCCATGCCATCATTTGTTGATTCTTTGCGTTGATTTTGATTCAATGTTTTTTCGAATTCACGATCAAGTATCATTAATTTTTCTGCAGGCGACACATCAACATCTCTCTTACAAATGTCTTTTAACAAGGTAATGCCTATCATAGATACCATAGATCCCGGAACACCATGTCCTGTACAATCAGCACAGACAACAAGAATTTTTCCGTTTCCCAGTTCCGTAAACCAATAAAAATCTCCACTAACAATATCTTTGGGCTTATATAAAACAAAACTGTCCTCAAAGTATGATTTTAATTTTTCCCTTGACGGCATAAGCCCGGATTGTATGCGTGAAGCATAATTTATTGAATCTGTAATGTCTTTATTTTTTAACTCAATTTCTTCTTTTTGTTTTACAACTTCTCCTGTTCTTTCTTCTAATAATACTTTAAGCGTGGCTTCTTTTTGTTTTTGTTTTCTCTCCCGCAATTTTATAATCAGGTATAATAAAAATAACAGGAAAATAACAGAAGAAGATAAAAACCAAGCTTTTTGCCAAAAAGGTTTTTTAATTCTTATCAATATTGTATTTGTAAGTTTTGATGTTAATCCTTCATGTGTAACAGTGCGCAAATGAAAAACATAATCTCCTTGTGTTAAGTTTTTATATTGCACATAATCAGAAGATGTTAATTCCGACCAATCATCATCATAACCTGCTAACATATAACGATATTTGACAGATGTTGGTTCTCTTAAAAACACACCACGATAAGTAATTCTAACATCATATTTCCCATAAGGCACAACAATATCTTCTCCGGATTTATATAATTTATCGTTAATCTCAATACTTTTGATACTTAATTGGGGGGGGATAATATTCTTATCTTCTTTTTTCAGATCATAAGAAATCACCCCTTGATTTGTTCCAAAGTATAATATATGTTTGTCTTTAAACACACTATTTGATAAAAAATCATAATCCAAGCCATCTTCTTTTCCATAAGAAGATATTCTTCTTGTTTTATATATTTTTGAAAGCCCTCCCTGAAAACTAATCCAGACACGGTCTTTGGAATCAACAATAATTGCCTGACAATAGTTGGATTTTAATCCATCGGCAACAGTATATTGATCTACCCTATCTCCAAAATAATGTAAAACCCCATCACCACTGGTTGCTATCCAGAGCCCTCCCCTGCTGTCTTCTGCAATGCCTGTAAAATCTGTATTATGAAAACTGGACAATTCTATAATTTCATTTTGTGTAATGTTATATAAGCCTTTGCTTTTTGTTGCTACAATAATATCTCCGTTATTTTTCTTTAAAAGGTGGTTTACCACAT
>CAYSRH010000076.1:0-8133 GCA_964433245.1 uncultured Bacteroidales bacterium
AGATACCCTTTCCTATTTGACCGGCTTGCCTAAGGGTACTTATGAAATTACCGTAACAGATGATTTGGGTTGTACGGCGCAAGAATCTTTTGAGGTAGAGGAAACCGACACCTTACAGCTTGTTGTTTCTGATTTCTACCATCCTACCATAGCCGGAATGAACAATGGGCGTATTTCTGTTGAAACTATAGGCGGAACACCTGCGTATGAATTTACCTGGTTTTCTCCTGATGGTGTGGGCTTGGAGATGATTGATACAGCCCATCAGGTTGATTTATCTGCGGGTAATTATTTTGTGACAGTGCAGGATCAACGTGGTTGCAGGGATTCCCTTACCTACGAATTAATAGAACCCGAAGAGTTGATCGTTAGCCTTGAATATTTGGATACCATTGCTTGTCATGGTGATACCACGGGAGGTATTACAGTTTCGGTACAAGGAGGTGTTCTTCCCTATGATTATACATGGGAATCTGCAGATGGATATGTTCTTGAGCAAGAAGATAGTGTGCTGTCCGGATTAACAGAAGGGGTATATTATCTTACAGTAAGTGATGCGAATGGGGCAACAGATGTGATAGACATTCAGATCAATGAACCTGATCCAATTGTTATTAATGCGGTTATCGAACATGTTGATTGCTATGGAGATGACGATGGAACATTATTCCTTTTTGTGACAGGTGGCTATGCAGTTTCAATCCCGGAATATAATGTAACAGGACCTGGAGGGTATGAGGAGAATGGCAATACTCACACGGGATTGCTGGCAGGAAATTATTACTTAAAGTATGAAGATAAACTACGGGGTTGTATTGTTTATGATACAGTTGAAATAGAAGAAAATCCGCAATTATCTGTACAAATAAATAATATTCAGTCTCCCGATTGTTATGGCGATTCTGATGCTTCTGCTGAAGCAAGTGTGGATGGAGGTGTAGATCCATACGAATATGTGTGGAGTCCTTCATCACAAAATGAACCGAAACTTGAAAATGCTCCGGCAGGAGATTATATGCTGCAGGTGACGGATAGTTTGGACTGTCAGGCTACAAAAGGTGTTACTATACCACAAGCACCGGAGATGGATATTCAATACGATCAACAAAATGTGCTGTGTCATGGTGATGCTTCAGGAAAAATGTTAGTATATGTTAATATATTGGGGTTTGCAGATAATAGAACCTATGAACTTCGCCTGGGAAGTTTGGTGAAGACGGCCGATGCAGGTGATATTGTGGAATTTGATGGATTGAAAGTAGGTGATTATGAATTACGTGTGGAAGATGACAAGGGGTGTTATAAGGAAGATAGTATAAGTATTTCAGAGCCCCTGAATCCGATACATGTAGAGATCACTGATAAGAAATTACCGTTTTGCAAAATGGTTCATGATGGTCGTATAGAACTTACTGCATCAGGAGGTGTTGGACAGTTGACATACCAATGGTCAGATGGAGAGCAGGGGCGAATACGTGAAAATATAGGACCGGGTGATTATTCTGTTTCAGTAACAGATGAATCAGCTTGTGTTGCAATGCTGCAGATAAATCTGGATTATGAACAGGAAAATTGTGTTGAGATACCCAATGCTTTCTCTCCTAATGGTGATGGGGTGAATGATATGTGGGAAATCAAAAACATTAATAAATATTATAATAATGCTACTGTAGAAATTTATGACCGACAGGGAGTTCTGGTATATTCCAGTGGAAATAACGGATATAATATCCCCTGGGATGGAACTTATAAAGAAAAACCATTGCCGGTATCTACTTATTTTTATATAATCAAATTGAATCCGGAAGAACCGGTTATGACAGGTACAATTCTATTGATTAGATAGAAAAGTTTCTACTGCAAAAATATCTTCTGTTTAACAGGGCGAATTGTATCATTACATCTAAATGTAAAAATTCGTACACGTTAAATTTCTCAATGTTTCCGTAACTAACGACTGTGATTTTAATTAATTTTACCGGCGAAAATATTATTTCTACATGTTTAATTAACGATTAGTATGATTCTTTTCTTTCAGTCTAAAAACGGGAATGTGCTTGCTGTGGATGTGATTCAACCTCTTGTCGGGGAAGATATTGTGAAATTGCAATGGGTCTTTGATGACGCCGGAATGCTGGATAATGCTCAGGTAGATGGGGTTTTTGTTGGTCCTCGTAAGGAAATGATAACACCATGGAGTACCAATGCGGTTGAAATTACGCGTAATATGGGCATTAAAGGTGTTGTGAGAATTGAACGGTTTGAAAAAAGTGAAGTAAAAAATCCACCCATAGATCCGATGTTACAAGTTGTGTATCACAATTTACAACAGGATATTTTTACCATTGATGTAGAACCGGCACCAATTGAATATATTGAGGATATAAAAAGCTACAATAAGCAGGAAGGGCTTGCTCTCAGCACTGAAGAAATCACTTATCTGGAACAGGTGAGTAAAAAGATCGGACGTTTGCTGACTGATAGTGAAATATTCGGGTTTTCACAGGTAAACTCAGAACACTGTCGCCATAAAATATTTAATGGTGTATTTGAGATTGATGGAGAACAAAAACCGGAAAGCCTCTTTGCCCTTATCAGGAAAACAACCAACAAAAATCCCAATCGGGTTGTTTCGGCGTATAAGGATAATTGTGCTTTTATGCAGGGACCTTCTTTTGTGCAATTTGCACCTCAAAGACAGGATGTTCCTGATTTTTTTCAGGGCAAAAAATATGAATCTGTTATTTCTTTAAAGGCAGAAACACATAATTTTCCTACTACCGTAGAACCTTTTAATGGAGCAGCAACAGGGTCGGGAGGGGAAATACGTGACCGTATGGCAGGAGGGAAAGCTGCTTATCCAATTGCCGGCACAGCAGTTTATATGACTTCTTATCCCAGATTAGACGATTCTTATTATTGGGAGAATTTTTGCAAGGAAAGACCTTGGCTGTATCAGACACCTGCCGATATATTAATTAAAGCATCGAATGGAGCGAGTGATTTTGGAAATAAGTTTGGACAGCCCCTCATCTGTGGTAGTGTTTGTACCTTTGAACATGCTGAAAATAAGAAAAAATGGGGTTTTGATAAGGTCATTATGATGGCCGGTGGTGTGGGCTATGGCAGAAAGTCTGATGTAGAAAAGGATGTCCCAAAAGAAAAAGACAAAATAGTGTTGCTCGGAGGAGATAATTATCGTATCGGGATGGGAGGAGGTGCTGTTTCTTCAGTGAATACAGGTCAGTTTGATAATGCAATAGAATTAAATGCCGTACAAAGGTCCAATCCGGAGATGCAAAAACGTGCATACAATGCCATTCGTGCAATGGGAGAATCTGATCATAATCCAATTATTACAATTCATGACCATGGTGCCGGAGGTCATTTAAATTGTCTCTCAGAGTTGGTTGAAGAAACCGGGGGAAGAATCGAAATTGATAAACTTCCCATAGGAGACCCAACCCTGAGTGATAAGGAAATCATTGGCAATGAATCGCAGGAAAGAATGGGATTGGTAATGAAGGAGCAGGATATTAACCTCTTAAAACGTGTTGCTGAAAGAGAACGTGCGCCAATGTATGTAATTGGAGAGATTACCGGGGATCATAACTTTTCTTTTGTTCATTCGGAAACGGGTGAAGCACCTCTTGATTTGCAGTTGGAAGATATGTTTGGAAATCCTCCGAGAACCATTTTAAAAGATAAAAAAGTCTCTCTTGTATTTCAGGATATTCAATATAAAATAGGGGATGTCAAGAAATATTTGCATGCAGTTTTACAGACACAGACAGTTGCCTGTAAGGATTACCTGACAAATAAAGTTGACCGTTCCGTAACAGGGAAAGTTGCAAAACAACAGTGTGCAGGAGAATTGCAATTGCCTTTGAATAACCCGGCTGTTGTTTCTATAGACCAGAAGGGAGGGCGGGGTATTGCCACAGCCATCGGAAGTACACCTGTTATGGGCCTTGTTAATGCCGTCAATGGATCTGTTATGTCAATTGCCGAAGCACTTACCAATATTATCTGGACACCTGTTGAAGGAGGCATCAGAGGAATTTCACTCAGTGCAAACTGGATGTGGCCCTGCAGAAATGAAGGAGAGGATGCCCGCTTGTATGAGGCGGTCAAGGCTGCTTCTGATTTTTCCCTGGCTTTGGGACTGAATATTCCAACAGGGAAAGACAGCATGTCTATGACACAAAAATATAAAGATGGAGAGCTTGTTATTTCGCCGGGAACAGTAATTATTACAGCTGCCGGAGAAGCAAAAAATATACGTAATGTGGTAGAGCCCGTAATACAAACAGGAGTTGAAAGTGAATTGCTTTATATAGATTTATCAAGATGCCCCTTGAGCTTAGGGGGGAGTATGTTGGGTCAGGTAATGAACCGTCTCGGAAATGAAACCCCAACGGTCAGCGATCCGCTCTATTTTATCAGGGTTTTTGAAACAATACAGACACTTATTGAACAAGAAAAAATTATTGCAGGACATGATGTGTCATCAGGAGGATTAATTACGACATTATTGGAAATGAATTTTGCCAATACAAAAGGAGGTCTTCATATTGATCTGGATGGATTTGATGATGACATTGTCAAGGTACTTTTTTCTGAAAACCCTGCAATTGTCATACAGGTCAGGTCTGAAGTGAAAGATGATCTGGCACTTGCCGGTGTTGATTTCATCGAACTGGGAGAACCTATTGATGAACGATGGGTTGAAGTGGAGGAGATTCGCTTTGACATAGAAAAATGCCGTGATACCTGGTACAGAACATCATATTTGTTGGATTGTAAGCAAAGTGGTGCTGAATTGGCATTGGAGAGATTTGAGAATTACAAAAAACAGAAACTTACAATACAAATGCCCAAAGGGTTTAAAGGCCGTTTTTCTGATTATGGAATACATTCTGAGAGCCTTGAAAAACGGAGAGTGAAAGCAGCCATCATTCGGGAAAAGGGGGTGAACGGAGACCGTGAGATGGCATGGAGCATGTACCTCGCAGGAATGGATGTTAAGGATGTGCATATGACTGATTTGATTGAGGGCAGGGAGACTCTCGAAGATATTCAAATGATCGTTTTTGTCGGTGGATTTTCTAATTCTGATGTTCTGGGTTCTGCAAAAGGATGGGCAGGGGCATTTTTATACAATGCCCGGGCCAAAGAGGCTCTGGATCGTTTTTATGCGAGGAAAGATACACTGAGCCTCGGGGTTTGTAATGGCTGCCAGTTGATGATGGAACTGGGGTTGATCATGCCGGAAGATAAAGAGAAGCCAAAAATGCTTCACAACGATTCGCATAAATTTGAATCAGCGTTCTTAGGGGTTGATATTCATGGAAACAGATCCGTTATGCTGAAAAGCCTTGAAAATTCTAAACTGGGTATATGGGTTGCACATGGAGAAGGTAAATTTCACCTTCCTTATGAAAAAGGACATTATCATGTCGCATTAACATATGCTTATGATGCTTATCCGGGAAATCCTAATGGATCAGATTATTCTGTTGCCGGAATATGTTCGGCAGATGGCAGGCACCTTGCCATGATGCCTCATATTGAACGTGCTGTTTATCCGTGGCAGTGGGCTTATTACCCTGAGGAAAGGAAGTCTGATGAAGTAACACCATGGATTGAAGCATTCGTGAATGCAAGAAAATGGATACAGGGCAGTTAAGAGAAAATTTATTTTTTCTGCTTTTCTATAAAATGCCTGGAGTCACCCCATTCTCCAAATCCTGCCCTATAGCCGGTTGATGCAATTCGGGCAGAAAGACAACCTTGACATTTTGAGGCATCTTCATCAAGACAAGGTTTGTCTTCATACAGAAGATAGCTTTCCCGGTAATGCACAGGTGTCAGGTTGGGCATAATGACGTTGGCACCGGCTTTGATCGCTTTTTCCCGACCGAAAGGATCCAGCGTTTGCATTGCTGTTGTGGCAGCAATATTTACATTTTTCATCCAGATTCTGAGAATAGCAACCATTTTTAAACTGTAATCCAATCGTTTGGATTTTGGCCATAATGTGTTTTTGAATTGATATAGCGGAGTTTCTTCGTGTTCAATATAAGGTCCCAGACCGAACATGTCAATATTCATTTTTTTAAAGAAGAGTATGTCGTCTGCGAGATGAGATACTTCCTGCCAGGGGAGTCCTGTCATCACACCTGTGCCGACCTGATATCCACAAGAGATGAGTCGTTTGATGGCTTCCACCCGTTCTTCGTAAGAATGGATCCGGTTATCAGGGTGTAGTTTCCTGTAAAGTTCTTTATTGGAAGTTTCAATCCTGAGCAGATAGCGATGGGCACCCGCCTTTTTCCACCGTTTGTACGTTTCTTCACTCTGTTCGCCAAGTGATAAAGTAATGTGTAGCTGATTTTTTGTTTCTTGATTAATTTTTTTTAACAGAGATTCTATTTTGTCTGTAAAAAGCTTGTCCGATCGTTCACCACTTTGCAAAACAATAGAAGCATACAGGTTTTTATGTGCAAAACGGACTGCTTCCAATACCTCTTCATCAGTCATTTCATACCGTTTAATTTTTTTGTTGGAGTTGTTGACCCCACAATAGTAACAACTTTTGATGCATTTATTGGAATATTCGATCAATCCACGGAAATAAACATTTTTTCCAACTTCCCGATCCCTGACCTCCGCCGCTTTGACAAACAGATATTCTTCTTCTTCACCTTTGCTTTCGAGCAGATAGATGAGATCTTCTTTACTCAGGTCTTCTTTGTTTAATAATGTTTTTATCTTTTCAATGGTCATATTCAATCGTTATTGTTCCTGATCATTATTTGATTTCCGGCTTACAGATAATCTTCTTTTTCAATTTTTGTAAAAGGAGCAACTGCCCTGTTGAATATTCCCTGTACATAAGCGATGGCCATGCCATAGTTGCTTACAGGAATATTTGCATCTATGGCTGGTTTTAGTCTGTTCTTCAGTTGTTTGGATGTGATAACACATCCTCCACACTGAATGATAAGAGCGTATTCCTGGATAGGATGTGGTGGATTGTCTAATCCGGCAACGACATCATAATGAAGTTTTTGTCCCGTAAAGCTGTCAATCCATCTTGGGATTTTTACCCTTCCTATATCATCGCAGGAGGTAAGGTGTGTGCATGATTCAAGCAGCAGTACCTTATCGCCGCTCTTAAGTCCGGAAATAGCAGATGTTCCTTCAATGTACTTTTCAAAGTTTCCTTTCAGCCTGGCCAGAACGATACTAAAACTTGTCAGTGGAATATCTTTGGGTATGGAAGCATCAACTTTGAGAAATACCTGGCTGTCTGTAACGACAAGAACCGGTTTTGGTTGTATTTTGGTGAGTAAAGAATCAAGTTCCCGTTCCTTTGTGACAATTGCTATGGCGTCATTGTCAAGAATGTCGCGGATGACTTGTACCTGTGGTAAGATCAACCTCCCCTCAGGTGCTGCTACATCTATTGGAGTAACCAGTAAAATCGTGTCTCCCTGTTGAATAAGGTCTCCAATCAAAGTTTTTTTTGCATGGAGCGTGTCGGGAATTATCCGGATTAATTCATTGATGATCTTGTCAGTACCGGTTTTCTTTTTGACACTGAAATCGATCACATTTACCTTGTAAAGACTTGTTATATCTTTTTGTAAAACAGGATCCAATGGGGTAATGTCTGATTTATTATGAATGATACAGTAGGGGATTTCATATTCTTTTAATTTTTGAATTACATTTTTTTCATATTTTCCAAATTGATTGCCTGATAGCATAAGTATCGCTATGTCAATCTGTTCCAGTGTATGGCTTGTTTTTGCGATACGCTTTTTACCCAACTCCCCGGTGTCGTCAATCCCTGCTGTGTCAATCATAATACAGGGACCTATTCCTTTGATCTCAATTGATTTTTTTACAGGGTCGGTGGTGGTGCCGGGTGTATTGGAAACAATAGCGATTTGTTGCCCGGCCAATAAGTTGATCAGACTGCTTTTTCCATAATTCCGGCGTCCGTATATGCCGATATGAATTTTATTGTCTTTGGTTTTTCCCTGTTTCAATTTTATTGTTATTGTTTAATTACTAGTGATGCGTTAATTATTGTATTTTATTCTGAACATATTGATATCATTG
>CAYSRH010000077.1:0-8119 GCA_964433245.1 uncultured Bacteroidales bacterium
GGGAAAATAAATATTGTTATTAATAGTTCAAAATCAAATAAAAGATACGAAGAAAAAATTGAATTGATCGTATATCGTATCCTGATTGAGTTAATCAACAATACAATTAAGCATGCAAAAGCAGAAAATATTATAATTACGATTGAAGAAAGCAAAAAAAGGACTCTGAAAATATCTTACAAAGATAATGGTATCGGTTTTGATTTTGATAAAGAACTTACTTCTTCAAAAGGCATAGGACTTATGTCCTTATTGAGTCGGCTGAAGATTATTAACGGAAAGTTTTCTTTTGACAGCTCCCCCGGAAACGGAATTAATATGAAAATGAATATTTTACTTATCTGATATTCTCTTTCAAATTTCAACCTGAATTTATTAAAAATTGTATTTTTGTATTGACTATATATAAAAACCTAACACACCTCATCTTGCATACTCCTTTTTTAGTAACAGAACAATCGTTCGCAAAGGGTGTGTTATTATCATAAAAAAACCAAGAAACAAGTGAGAAAGATTCAGATAATGCTTGTTGATGACCATGATTTTTTTCGAAACGGACTTAAAATTGGTTTCGAACGAAACAAAAATATTCAAGTTATAGGCGAAGCCAGAAATGGGCGAGAAGCATTAGAAAAAGTACAATCTTTAATTCCTGATGTTATTGTAATGGATGTCCGAATGCCTGAAATGAATGGGATCAAAGCATCAACAGAAATTCAAAAACTTAGTCACACAATCAAAATACTTGCACTTACAATGCATAGTGAAAAAGAATATTGTTTGCAACTAATAAACGCAGGAGTAAAAGGAATTCTTTTTAAAAACACCCCCATAGAAACAATCATAGAAGCAATACAAACAATTTATGACGACAAGTACTACTTTTCTGAAGACATCCATAAAATACTTTTTTAAAGATTAAACAGCCTGCAACTTCATATGTTTAAAATTTACGACCATACTTTCGATTGGGTACACATTTTAATCATAGTTGCGTGTGTGTCTCAATATTAATCTCAGACATAGTCTGTTTCATCTATTAATATACCTGAAAAATTATGAACTTTATGTTACATTTGTGTTTCAATTGCATATCAATTGCATATAGGGAATTCGATTATGCATGGACAATATGAAAAAATCATTGACTGAAAATAAACTATAACTTATCATATGCGGGGTAATTATCTAATTACAATCATTTTTATACTTATCGGAACACTGCAGTTTTCCTTATCTGCACATCCACTGCAAACAGAAAATCCTCATAGCGAAGACAAAATAAATTACAGTACCCGAATTGACACATCTACGGTACAATCCTCTATTACATATCAGGTAACGGAAAGAGAAAAAAACTGGGTGTTTTTCCTTTTCATGGGACTGGTCGGAGGACTCGGGCTTTTTCTTTTGGGCATGTATCTTATGGGACAAGGGATGCAAAAATGTGCAGGCAACCGAATGCGTTTTATTCTGGGAAAAATGGCACACAACAGATTTATCGCCACAGGTGTTGGTGCATTTATCACAATGATCATCCAAAGCAGCAGTGCAACAGTTGTAATGCTTATGAGTTTTGTTAACAGCAAATTAATGCGCTTTGAGCAAACCACCGGATTTATTCTCGGAGCATGTATCGGAACTACAATTACAGCACAGATCATTGCTTTTAAAATAACCGATTATGCTTTATTGATTATTGCCATAGGTTTTTTTATCCGGGCTCTATCCAAACAACAAAACTTACAATATCTCGGAGAAGGAATTCTTGGATTTGGAATTCTGTTCTTTGGTATGGGGATTATGTCCGAAGCGATGTCTCCCCTCAGGAGTTATGATCCATTTTTAAATATTCTGGTTCAACTTGAAAATCCAATCGTTGGAATTATCATTGGCGCATTATTTACCGGGCTCATTCAAAGTAGCAGTGCAGCCATTGGTATCTTTATTGTTACTGCATCACAGGGACTGTTAACTCTTGAAGCTTCGATCCCTCTTGTCCTCGGTGCGAATATCGGAACAGTTTTTACAGCCTTTATTGCTTCTATCGGATCTTCTTCTGAAACAAGAAAAGTAGCTATTGCTGAAGGCATGATAAAACTTGCCGGTGTTTTTGCGATCATTTGGTGGCTCCCTTCTTTTATTTCACTAACAAAAGAAATTTCTCCTTCATATTTTGAACCTGACGGATCTGAATTCGAAACAATCGCAACAAATCTTCCAAGGCAAATTGCAAATGCCCATACACTCTTTAATTTACTTATTACAATTATGATCCTGCCTTTCATACATCAGTTCAACGCCTTTATCAACATAATCACGAGAAAAAAAGCAGATGAAGCTACACAAGCATCTACCAGCAAATTAAATGATATCCTACTGCATACACCTTCCCTTGCAATTACACTTGTCAAAAAAAAAGTAACTCATATGGGAACTTTGTGTGTTAAAATGATTGACGAATTGTGGTTGTTTTTCAACTCCCGAAACGAAAAAAACTTACAAACTATAGCTGCATTAGAAAAAGAACTTGATGAGCAAGCCATAGAAACGAAAGACTATCTTCTTGCCATATCATCCAAAAACATTCCTCTGTCACGTTCAAATGAAGCTTTTGAAATATTATATGTATCCAAAGAATATGAACAAATAGGAGATATTATATCAACCAACCTGCTCTCAAAAGCCGAAAATTGGCTACACAATCCAACATTACAATTCTCTGAGGAAGGAAAAAGTGAAATATCTGTTTTGTTCGAAAAATCAAGAGATCAAATTATTCGTTCTATAAATGCTTTTCAATATCCCGGCATAAAAGATGCAAAGGAAATCAAAAGGAAATCAAAAAATTATCATAAACTGGCAGTATATTTTGAGCAAAAGCATTTTAACAGGCTGCAAAAGAAAGGAGAACAAGAAATCATAAAAAGTAAAATCCACCTGGAAATCACCGGTATGCTTAATGCCATAATCCGTCACGCTGATAATATTGCAAGTCTGATCATAGAGAATAATAAAGAAGAAGAAGAAAACTTAGACGAAAAGAACTATTCTTCTTTTAAAGAATAATATTCATTTTCACGAATTGTTATCTTAACCGGTGTTTTCGATGAAAAATCTATACGTTTTACCCAATAATCCTGAACCGGCTGATTATAAATATATGTTGTTATATAATCAGACCCCTGAGATGTCCTTAGATGTTCAACAAGCTGTCCATCTACATTATATTCAAAAATATTGTTTTGAATAACATTACTATCCTGATCAAACATGCACTTTTTCACCATTCTGTTCTCATCATCATAAAAACAGATCAAATATCCTGTTAACTCACGCTCTTTCCCGTAATATTCTTCTTTGACAACATTGTGTGCTTCATCATAAGTAAAAACATGTAAATAATCCAGGTATTCACCGGCACGCAACAAAGATTCTTCTATCTTATTTCCAAATTGGTCATAATCATACAGATATGTTGATACAATTTTATCTGTACCTCCATACAAATCCTTTTTTACCAAATTATCAGATTCATCATAATAGAATAATTGTTTATTTACACTTTCTCCCTGACTGTTATACCGGACTTGTTCAATCTCTTTGTTTTCGTCATAACAAGACACTATACGGGAAACAATCTGTCCATCAGGATCAAGCATTGTTTTCTCACACATGTTCCCCATTTCATCATAAACAAATTTATATAAATAAATGATATTATGCTGATCGTCATAGATGTTTTGTTTAACAAGCCTATCCTCATCATAATGAAAATCATACTGCATGCTCAGAGTTCCGTCAGAAAAAAAGAACATTTGCTTTACAATATTTCCGGATGAATCATATTCCGTTAAAGAATTATCAAAATAACTCCCAATAGGTGTCCCTTTTTGAATCACACCATCTACAACTTTGGCTTCATATACATTCTCCTTAACACTTTTGATCCGGGAATAATCATCATCTTGCCCGGCATCTCGCTGGCAGGATAAACATACAACAATCAGGGTTAAAACGGGTAAAAAAATATCTTTTTTCATTGTTAAAAAAATATAGTCATATACAAACCTACAAAAAAAAATCTAATAATAAAAACAAAATAAAATTATTCCGTTTCTAAAGGCATTAGTACCCCCAACAAATAGTGGTCGTGTTTGATTACAAAATTCGCCAATCGCTTTATATCTTTTGGGCTAATTTGCCTGACTCTTTCCGAAAACTGCTGAATATCTTCAACTGGCGGATGGCTAAATAAACTATTATTTGCTAAAACATTGATCCAATATTGATTCTGTTGTAGTTGTGTTTCTTTTTTTCTTATTTGTATTTCCTGAACTTTTTCCATAACAGTTTTCGAAGGTCCGTTTTCTTTAAAAGAATGCAATTCATCCAATACTGCACTTATTAAGCTATCCTTACGTACGGGGTCACATCCAAAAGTAATGAATAACACATAATTCTCAACCGGATATTTATTTATATTCAGGGAAACATGTACCCCATAAGTTCCACCCATATCTTCTCTGATCTTTTCCCTTAATTGAATTGAAAGTATCTCATTCATCATATCCATTTTTAATGATCTGTCCGAAGAAAAAGACAGCGTGTCTTTCGTCATAATAACGACCTGACTTTGGGGGGCCTCTCCTTCTCTCATGGAAAATTCTGTTATACCTTCAGGAAAACCGGGCAATCTGTTTTCCCAATTTTCTTTTGTCTTCCCCGGACTTATTGCTCCTACGTATGTTGAGAAATTATCTAATAATAACTCCTCATTAAAATTTCCTGTAACAAAAAATGTGTAATCCTGAATATTTTCTGTTTTCACAGATAATATTTTCAATATATCTTCGAGGTTTATTTGTTCTAATTGTTCAACAGTTGGATATTGATATCGCCTTGTATCATACATATTGGCAACTTTCTGAAGGCTATCAAAAAAAGCAGCCCTGGGATCAAGCCTGACATTCTCATAACGAACAATCTCATCTCTGATAAGATTATTAAAGGCAAGTTCATCTTCCCTGTAATCAGTAAAATACAGATAAAAAAGTTGAAACATAAGCTCCATATCACGAACAGAGGATTTTCCAATAAATTCTTCACTGATCTCCCCCATTCTGAAAGACATAGAAACATCTTTTCCTGTTAACATTCGACTCAATGTCAGTCTGTTATAATCAGCGACACCGGATCTTTTTAAATATCTTCCGGCGTAACGTGAAGCCATATACAGATTATCATCAAATACGGAATGACCTCCCGGGCTAATTGCCTTAAAAAGCACCTCATCATTTTTAAAATCTGTTTGTTTTGCTATCAATTTCAATCCATTGGAAAAATGATACGCTGTATATCCATATGCTTTATTTACTCTTTTATTTTCAAGTTCCAGATGTGGATACATTTGTTCCTGAATTAAACTTTCAGCAACATCTTCCTGAAAATAGGGTTCAATTTCTCTCTTTTTAATCTGATTATATTGTGTTAAAATCGAATCACTGTGGGGAACTTTTTCTCTTGAATTTTCAGGCGTCTGTACCGTAATAACAAGTCCTGAATCCGACAAGAGATAAGGCACAACACGATTTATATCCTCCAATGTAATTTGTGGCATTAAAAATTCAGAGACATATTCAAATTCGTTTTCGATCCCGGGAATAGCTTCTCCGCGCATAAAATGCCTTGTATATTCCTCTGCAAAAGAGCCGCTGTGTTGTTTGTCTTTTTCGTTCAAAGCCCGCTGATATGCATTCAACACCTCTTTTTTGGCACGTTCCAATTCCTGTTCCGTAACACCAAATCTTGCGAATCTCTCATTCTCTAAAAAAACAGTTTCCATTGCTTCTTTAAACAATGTATCTTTCACCACAACATTCATTGCAAAAATATCAACAGGTGCCTGGTAAAAATCCCCATAATAACTTGAAAAATAAACAAACGGAGCTTCAGCATCCTCTTTAATTTCATTGTACCGGTCATTAAATATTGAAGTAAACAAAGTAGTTAACAATATTTTTTCCTTATAATCAGCAAGTGTTACAAGCGGTCTGATTGGCTGTTTATCATAATACAAACTGACAAGACTATACCTTGCTTCTTTGTCTGACACAACACAAACCATGGGTTCCTGTTGATTCGGAATTGTATAACGTTTATGTGGCGGTGCATTTTCCGGATTTTTAATTACAGAAAACTGATTTTGTATTTTTTCTTCTGTTTTATCAACATCAACATCTCCAACAACCATGACAGCCATTAGTTCCGGGCGATACCATTTTTTATAAAATTCTCTTATTGTATCATAAGAAACTTCCCTGATCACATTAACATCACCAATAGGAAGCCTTTCCGCATAACGGGAATCTTTTAATATACACCGGGATGTTTTCCTCCACATTCTGTCTCTTGCTCCCAATCCCAATCTCCACTCTTCAATAACAACACCTCTCTCTTTGTCTATTTCTTCTTCTTCCATTGCTACCCGGTGTGCCCATTCCTCCAACACAAGAAAAGCTGTGTCCAAAAGACCCTTATTATCAGCCGGCACCTGTAACATATAAACGGTATTGGCAAAGCTGGTATATGCATTCAGATCAGGACCGAACTTTATTCCACTTCTTTCAAGAAAATCCACAAGTTCAGATTTTTCAAAATTTTCTGTTCCGTTAAAGGTCATGTGTTCAACAAAATGAGCCAGACCTTTCTCATAATCAAGTTCCTGAACAGACCCGGTCTTTACAACCAATCGCAGAACAACCCGATTTTCCGGACGTTCATTATACCTTATATAATAGGTAAGTCCATTGGGTAAAATTCCTATCCTTACCTGATCATCAACAGGTAAACTATCAGATAAATTCCGCTGTACTCCGGATAAAAAAGCAAAATTAGAAACAAACAGAACAAACAATAAGATATTTCTCTTCATAATAAATCTTAATTTTCACACACAAAAATAAAAAACATCTATAATTATAGCCATTTCGTTAAGTTCTATAAAGATAAAAATCTAAATAGAGCATTACCATAAACATCTGAAAAAAATCATGTAAATTTGATGTATGCTTGAAAAATTCAAACACAACATACAAGCAAAGCTGAATATTTCTGAGAAAACACATTTTTTACTCGGAGTAAGTGGTGGTATTGATTCCATGTCCATGCTTTCTCTTTTTATGGAGTGCGGATTCAATATTTCTGTTGCCCATTGTAATTTTAAACTGCGTAGCAAAGAATCTGACCGGGAGGAAGAATTTGTGCGGTCTTTTTGCCTGCAAAAAAACATTCCTTTTTTTTCGAAGAATTTTCAGACACAAAATATTAGTAAAGAAACAAAAAAAACAATACAGGAAACAGCGAGAAATCTCAGGTATGAATGGTTTCAAAAAATCGCACATGAAAAAGGAATAGAATACATTGCTGTGGCACACAACAAAGATGATTCCACAGAAACCTTTTTTATCAACCTACTACGAAAAACAGGATTGGAAGGCTTGTGCGGAATTCCCATGATCAACAACAATATCATACGACCATTGCTTTGGGCTGAAAGAAAAGAGATAGAAGACTATGTTGCAAGAAAAAAGATTCCTTTTCTGACGGATTCATCAAATCTTGAAAGCCATTACATGAGAAATAATATACGGCATCACCTGATTCCGTTATTGGAAAACATTCGTCCAAAAAGCAAAGAGCAAATCGCCGGAACCATCGCCTCACTCAATGACACAATGTCTCTTTTTAATGAACTCCTGAATAAAGCGGAACAAAATTTTCTTACTGTTGATAATGATGAAACATATATAGACCTTGATAAGTTATCCATTTATGAAAACTCTGGACAACTCCTTTTCCATACACTAAAAAAAAGAGGATTTAAAGCAGGAGTGTTATCCGATATACTACAAGACAAACCATTTGGTTGTGGAAAAAAGATATTTTCCGGAAACTTTGAATTACACAAAGACAGAAATAAGCTCATTATAACATCAGGGGACAAATCTCCTGCACCAGAGCAAAAAGAAATAAAAAAAGGAGAAAGAAATATAGATTATCCTCTTGACCTCAGAATTTCAACAGAAAATATTTCTTCCGGACTCATTATAAACAAAGA
>CAYSRH010000078.1:0-8103 GCA_964433245.1 uncultured Bacteroidales bacterium
AATTAGTATTCCGCCATGTAAGGTTTATCGTTTGTTTTTTAGATTTACATCTGTGAGATTGAAAGCCAAAACCATAAAAATATAATCCCTTAACACCAATGAATAAATCTTGCATAGCATTCAAAAGTTTCTGATGATTAATAGGAAAAATAAGTTCGCATTAAAAAAAAAGTATTATATTAGTCGTTTGATTTTAATAACCTAAATATGAATTATTATGAATAAAATGACAAGAAGAACTTTCATCGGAAAGTCTGCTACAGCTGCAGCTGCCTTTACCATTGTTCCCAGCCATGTGGTTAGTGGTTTGGGACATAAGGCACCCAGTGATAAACTGAATATTGCCGGTATCGGTGTCGGTGGCATGGGTAGAGGAAACCTAAAGTTTATGAAGGATGAGAATATCGTTGCGCTTTGTGATGTGGACTGGAATTACGCCGCCAACGCATTTAATGATTATCCAAATGCGAAGAAATACAAAGATTGGCGTAAGATGCTTGAGGAGATGGACAAGAGTATTGATGCTGTGATGATTGCTACGCCGGATCATACCCATGCTGTAGCAGCTTACCAGGCGATGAAACAGGGGAAGCATGTATATTGCGAAAAACCCCTTACACACAGTGTTTATGAATCAAGAATACTCACCCTTGCAGCCGAAAAGTATGGCGTAGCGACACAGATGGGAAATCAAGGTGCTTCAGGTGAGGGAACACGACAGATTCAGGAATGGATTTGGGCTGGCGAAATAGGCGAAATTGAGCAGGTGTATTCCTGGACAAACCGTCCTATCTGGCCACAAGGATTGGAACGACCGGAAGGTACTGATCCTGTACCTGATCATTTGGATTGGGATTTGTTCTTAAGCCATGCGCCGGAACGACCCTTCAATAACATTTATCACCCGTGGAACTGGAGAGCCTGGTGGGACTTTGGAACGGGTGCTTTAGGTGATATGGCTTGCCACATCATGGATCCTATCTTCAGGGCACTGTTGCTTGAATATCCTACTTTGGTAGAAGGTTCCTCAACGCAATTCAATACAGAAAGTGCTCCTTTGGCTGAAACAGCACATTTTACCTATCCTGAAAGACCCGATGTACCTGATCATATCAAAATCAAAATGCCAGAGGTGAAAATTACCTGGTTGGATGGAGGTTTGTTGCCTGAACGTCCTGCTGAGTTGCCTGATGGCTTTGATATGAACATGAGAGGAGGCGGCGTTTTATTTGAAGGATCAAAAGGAAAATTAATGACCGGTTGTTATGGTTCTGATCCTTTTATTCTCGGAAAAGACAAGCCTAATGTGCCGCAAACTTTACCAAGAGTAAAAGATGGAGATCATAGAAGAGATTGGATCAGGGCTTGTAAAGAAGACAAGAAAAGCCGTGTCAACCCAAGCTCAAGCTTCGACTTTTCCGGACCTTTCAACGAGATGGTTGTCATGGGTGTGGTAGCAGTAAGGCTGCAAGACCTGAAGAGAACCCTCAAATGGGATGGTAAAAACATGAAGTTCCTCAATATTTCTGATACAGACAAGATGCGTGTGGTTACCTCCGATAGTTTTGAGGTGAAGGATGGACATCCACGATTCAACACGCAGCACGAAACAATGAATGCTAAAGCTGCTGCTGAAGAATACATCAAGCGTACTTACCTCAATGGTTGGGACAAATATTTCCCGAATAGCACAGAAGAAGTATAATGCTTTTTATCGTGGTTTTATCGATAGAAATCTAAAAAAGAGTTGATCGTATGTAAATCGTATGTAAATTGCATGTAATATGTAGTGAATTATATTGCTTCGTGTTATTTGATGCTCACATTTTCCTACAACAAAGCAATTTTAAGAACATCTGTTATGGTCTTTACAAAATGAAAAGTAAGACCTTTAATATACTGTTCTTTGATATCTTCGATGTCTTTTTTATTTTCTTCACTTAGAATAATTTCTTTAATATCAGCCCTTTTTGCTGCCAGTATTTTTTCTTTGATTCCGCCAACAGGCAATACCTTGCCTCGTAAGGTAATTTCTCCTGTCATGGCAAGACCTTCTTTCACTTTTCTCCCTGTCAATGCAGATGCCAGGGATGTTACCATTGTAATGCCTGCAGACGGACCATCTTTTGGAATTGCTCCTTCCGGAACGTGCAAATGAACATCCTTGTTGTCAATCTCTTTTGATGTAACATGAAGTAAATCCGCATGTGCTTTTATATACGCAAGTGCTAAAGTGGCAGATTCTTTCATGACATCTCCCAAATTCCCTGTGATGGAGAGTTTTCCCTTACCTTTGCTTAAACTTGTTTCTACATAAAGAATATCACCCCCCACAGCCGTCCAGGCCAGACCGGTAACAACCCCCGGAAACTCATTGCCCTGGTATTTTTCTTTTCCGTAACGACTAATACCCAATATATCCTGAATAAACTCCGGAGAAAGATTCTTATCAAACTCTTCTTCCATCGAAATCTTTTTCGCCAGATTTCTTGATATTTTGGCTATCTTTTTATCCAATTCACGAACCCCGCTTTCCCGGGTGTAATTTTCTATCAGATCTTCAATTGTCTTTTCAGGAATACTAATCCCATAAGATTCTATTCCATGATTTTCAAATTGTTTGGGAATCAAATGGCGTCTCGCTATTTCAATTTTTTCTTCAACTATATAGCCATTTACATTGATCAGCTCCATCCTGTCAAGCAATGCGGGATAAATACTTGCGGAGGAGTTTGCTGTTGCAACAAACAATGTTTTAGACAGGTCAAAGTCCAATTCTAAGTAGTTGTCGTGAAAAGAATCATTTTGCTCAGGATCCAATACCTCAAGAAGTGCAGATGAAGGATCTCCATGAATACCTCGCCCCAACTTGTCCACTTCATCAAGAATGCATACAGGATTTGCTGATCCTGCTTTTTTTATGCTTTGCATAATCCTGCCGGGCATTGCTCCAATGTATGTTTTTCTATGTCCTCTGATTTCAGACTCATCATGCATGCCACCCAAAGAGAGCCTGATGTATTTTCGTCCCAGTGCCCTTGCAACAGATCTGCCCAACGATGTTTTTCCAACCCCCGGAGGACCTATCAGGCATAGTATCGGAGATTTTAAATCGTTCTTCAAATTCAGTACTGCCAAATGTTCCAATACACGATCTTTCACTTTTTCCAGACCAAAATGATCTTCATCCAAAATGTCCTGGGCCAACTTTAAATCTTTATTGTCAGCTGTGTACTCATTCCAGGGAATGTCAATGAGTGTTTGCAAATAATTTACCTGAATAGAATATTCGGGTGACGAAGGATTTATTCTGGATAGTTTTTTTAGCTCTTTATTAAATGTTTGAGCAACCTCTTTCCCCCATTTTTTTGTTTTCGCTTTTTTCTTCATCTCCTCCATCTCCTTCTCCTGAGGATTTCCGCCCAACTCATTCTGGAGCATTTTGATCTGCTGATTCAGCATGTATTCACGTTGCTGCTGATTAATATCTTTTTTAACTTTGAGCTGGATATCATTTTTAAGCTCAAACATTTGCAACTCACGCCCCAATAGCTTTAACAATTTTTTGGCTCTTTCGGTTAAATTATCTTCTTCAAGAAGTGATTGTTTTTCACTAACAGCAAGCTCGGTGTTAGCTGAAATAAAATTAATCAGAAAAGCATTGCTTTCAATGTTTTTCAATGCGAAAGCACCATCTTGCTGCATATTGGAAAGTTTCACCATGCGTATGGCGATATCCTTAATGCTTCCTACCAATGCCTTATATTCTTCATTATTTGGATCAGGTCTTTTATCTGTCAAAATTTCATACGTAGCCGTATAAAAAGGCTCTTCTGTTACTTTCTTCCTGATTCTGAATCGCGATTTTCCCTGAATAATGACAGTGACAGAACCATCCGGCATTTCCAGCATTTTGACAATCTTTGCCAATGTACCAACCCTGTAAAAATCTCTGAAAGTGGTATTTTCTTTGTCCGGATTTTTCTGTGCGACAGTACCCAGTATTTTTCCTTTTCTGTTTACTTCTTTTACCAACCTCATTGATTTTTCCCTGCTTACGGCAATAGGAAGAATAATGCCGGGGAATATAACAGTGTTTTTTAATGGCAATATGGGCAGTGTTTCCGGCAAATCTATCCCTGACAGATCATCAAATCCATCGTCAGCAATAAGAGGTATAAACTCTGTATGTTCATCTCCACCACCTGCCAAATACATATCCTTAAATTCCTTCATTCTGTTTTTCTCCTTACTGTCAAAAAGTTATAATATCTTTGCTGATTTTTGTAGTCATGGGAATTACAATAGTCATGCCAAAATTAAAATTTCCGATACTTTTCTGTGCAATCGAAAATATGTTTATAAATGGAATGGTCTGCTTCTGTCAGTTCAACTCCCCTTCTTTCCATAACAATTTTCATGGTTTCAAGTGCCTTTGGAAGCGTGTAAACCATAAAACCCTGTGCGCCTCCCCATGAAAAGGAAGGGATAAAATTGCGGGGAAATCCGGGTCCAAAAATATTGGCACTAAGCCCTACGACACTCCCTGTATTGAACATGGTATTGATGCCGGATTTTGAATGATCCCCCATAACAAGACCACAAAATTGTAAGCCTGTTTTTACAAATTGCTCCTGATCATAATTCCATAGCCTGACCTCTGCATAATTATTTTTTAAGTTCGAATTGTTGGTGTCGGCTCCGAGGTTACACCATTCGCCAATGACCGAATTTCCCAGGAAGCCATCATGCGCTTTGTTTGAATAGCCGAAGATTACACTGTTGTTAACTTCGCCCCCAATTTTTGAGTGGGGTCCAATCGTGGTTGCGCCATATATCTTTGCTCCCATTTTTAGTACGGATCCTTCGCACAAAGCAAAAGGACCGCGAATGAGTGACCCTTCCATTATTTCAGCATCTTTCCCTATATAAACAGGACCCTGTAGTGTATTGATCATAGCACATTCAACTTTGGCTCCCTCTTCAACGAACAAACGATCACCTAAAACACGGTTGGTTTTACTAAGACCTGCGGACGATCGTCCTTTTGTCAGTAATACATAATCTTCTTCAATGGCCATTCCATTCAGCGAAAAAATATCCCAGGGGTATTGAATAAAACTAACTTCCTTTTTGTATTCTTTAGACTTGACTATATGTAGAAAATCTAAAGTGTTTTGGAACGAATCAGCCTGGTCTTTACCGAGAAGTACGGCCAATAGTTTTCCATTGACACGCAATGCTTCTCCGGGCTTAAGAGAAAACGCTGCTTCTGCCAGTTCTTGCGTAGGTAACATACTGCCACAAAGAAACAGATTATAAGCATCCTGTTTTTTCGGAAATTTCAATTGCAGGTAATCCCGGGTTAAATGGGAACAAGATTGACTTAATAACCGTTCCCACTTTTCCCGAATTGTTAATATGCCTACACGTATCTCTGAAACAGGACGTGTAAAAGTAAGAGGCAACAAGTTCTTACGTGCCTCATCATCAAAAAGAATACAGGACTTGTTCATGATATCTCCGGTTTGTGATACGATATTACTACAAACCTACATAAACTTTTGGATTTAGCAGCCATGCAAGGGGAAGCTTTTGTAGCCTTTGTCAAAAAAGTTGCACATAAAACTATCTCTTGTTGAAAAAACATATCCTTTTTAGAGACTTATTATTCTATATGCTACTTAGTTTTCCTTTTTTGTCAGTGAAGGAGGCACGTCTTTTTTATCTTGTCCCCAGTTTGAAGGCGTATCTCCCATGAAAAGCTCCAGCTTCCCTCCATAAGCAATTTCGTCATGTGTAAGCCATGAACGGTTTAGTGTTTTTCCGTTCAACTTCGCTTTTTGAATAAAGATATTGTCGTAACTCGTGTTGTGTGCTATGATATGAAACTTATTGTTCTCCCATACTTGCAAAGCGATCTTTTCAAATAGCGGACTGGTAATGAGATATACATCCTGTCCTGCAACAGGAAAAATCCCAATCGCACTAAAGACATACCAGGACGAAAGTGCTCCGGAATCATCCTGTCCGGGCAGTCCATCACGTCCGGTGTTGAATCCCATGGTTAATATTTCTCTTACGCGAACGGCTGTTTTATCGGGTCTTTGTGCGTAGTGGTAGGAGTAAGGAACCAAAAACAAAGGCTCATTACCGAGGTCAAAGCGCCCTTCGTCAAAGAAGCGATCCAGTCTCTCGATGAAGATGTCATTTCCCCCGTGTCGGTTAATTAACCCTTGCATATCATGTGGTACGTAATAGCTGTACATTTCGGAGCCGCCTTCATAAAAATAAGGATCGTTCCAATGGTCACTAAGTTTTGACTTTAGTGTAAATTCTGACTCCCAGTTCCCTTCTCTGTCTTTTGCCCAAAAATAACCTACGCTGTCATAAAACAAATTGAAAATGCGGGTGGATTGTTCCATATATTTTCCTGCCAATTCGTCATAACCCAATTCTTGTGCTACGAGCCCGATGCAAAAATCATTGTAAGCATATTCCATGGTAGCAGAACTGGCGCCGTTTGTGGTTTCGCTTGTTAGGTAGCCCAATTCCAGGTATTCCTCCAGGTAGCGACCGTAGTTGTAGGGACGATCTGAAGGTACTTCAGCGTTTTTCCTCATGGCTTCAAGTGCTTTTTCCTTATCAAAACCTCCAAGCCCTTTGACAACAGCATCTGCTATAACTACGTCTGCATTGCTTCCTCCCTGTACATTGGAGTAATTTCCGGCGACCCAACTGTCAGGTAACCAGTCCTTGTGTTTGTAGATGTCCAGCAAATTATTAATCACTTCGGTTTGCATATCGGGAATAATCAGTGTATGCAATGGCATGGCTGTGCGAAAAACATCCCAGATGCAATAGTGGTCCCAATAATGGGGAACATCGGATTTCCATTCGGGATTTTCATCACCCAGACGTGTTGGCATGATTAGTGTATTACGCAGACAAGCGTATAGTAGTTTTTGTTGTTCTGCTGTGCCTCCTTGCACATCAACACGGCTTAAATAATCGTTCCATGCTCTGTCTGCATCATATTTGGCTCTTTCAAAATCCCAATGTGCAATTTCCTGCATGTTTTCTTTGGCTCTTTCAATGCTGATGTAGGATATCGCAACTTTTAGCTGAACCTGTTCATTCTGATGAAGATCAAAAGATGCAAAAGCACCAAAAAATTGCATAGAGTCGGTGGTTGACAATTGGTTTTTATCTTCTTGAACAACATCATTCAGCCATACCCCGGAGTTTTTGAAGGATTTGTCAAATTGTGCATAAAAATATATCGTATATGGATTGTCTGCCCCCCATCCGCCTTTGAAGGAAGCTTCTCCGGCAATTTCATTGTCACTGATTATTTTCACTTCTCCTCCCATGCACCGGGCATCCTGATGACCTCCTCTGGTAGCTGTATGGGAAACATCAATCAGTATATTTCCCCGAATTTGCTCTGCTCTGCTCCATGTAAAAAATTCGTAACGATGAAAACCTACTGATTGTGATGTCGTAACTTCACATTCCACATCACCCTGTTTTCTCGCCAGTCGTACGCCATAATAACCGGGCGTAGCTCTTTCATTCACTTTTTTCAATGAAATATAGTCTGTTAATTTTAGCCTGCCTGCTTGTGGAATCACCAATATATTTCCATACCTGGGACCTCCTCCCGTTCCACTTGTCTGATTGTGAGCAAACCCTACAATGTTTCGGTCGGATCGATAAGCATTGGTCGTATTCGGAGGACTAACATTGGGAGAAACTTTTGTCATCCCAAAGGGTAGTGATGCTCCGGGAATAACGTTTCCATTCTCAACACCCAGGAAAGGATCTGCCAAAGCTGTCTTGCTTGCCTGCAGGCAAATGTCCTGTGATGATTTCTGACAGGATAATAAAACTGAAAGAAGAAAAGCCATTGCAATAAATAATCTGACGGAATTTTTCATGAAAAAAGAATTGTTTTTTTTACGTATGTTTTTTTATCTCTTCAAAAATACTTTTTTTTTGCTATCCCCCAATAAAAATTCCCGGAGTTGGTCGTAATTTTTAAACATATGAAACAGACTATGTCTGAAATTAATATTGAGACACACACGCAGCTATGATTAA
>CAYSRH010000079.1:0-8102 GCA_964433245.1 uncultured Bacteroidales bacterium
GCCCTCGAAGCCGGAGCTCCAACCATCACACGAAAAAAGGAGGGGCAAGATTTTTTCCAAACACATGGGGTGTGAAGGCACGGTGCACAGAACCGCACCAGCTACACATAGTAAAGCAAATAATTAGCAAGCACTATATGCAAATAAATATAAAAATGTGTTTTTCCGATAAATCTATATCGAATTACATATAAATTCGTATATTTGTGTGGATTTATACTTAAAAGCATATAATGAAAGGCTTGTCAGTATTTGTTAAAGAACGTAGAAAGGAAGTAAACCTTACACAGGAGGAGTTTGCAGACCGTGCTGGTGTTGCGCTAACGGTGGTGCGTAAAATTGAACAAGGGAAAACCAATCTTAATATGGAGAAGGTGAATTTAGTGCTCAGCATGTTCGGACATGAATTAGCGCCAGTTAACACGAAAGATGTAAGTGAATGAGACAGGGAAAAGTATATTATAAAAATCATTTGGCTGGAATTATTACAGAAACAAATGAGGGGGAATTTGTCTTTCACTATGATGCACAATATGTGAAAGATCATCCAAAGGATTTTATTACTTTCACAATGCCTGTGTCGAATGAGCCATACAGAGAAAAACGACTTTTCCCTTTTTTTGAAGGTTTAATTCCGGAAGGATGGTTGTTGGATGTAGCTTCAGAAAACTGGAAAATCAACAAGAATGACAGAATGGGCTTATTATTGGCGTGTTGCCGAAATTGCATAGGTGCAGTAAGTGTTGAACCAATACCGGAGGGAGATGGAGAATAGGTGTTTATATTGTTACAAACCTGTTGAAGCCGGTCATGATTTTCATGAAAAATGTTCTTTGGCATTTTTCGGGACTCCAGTTCCTCCTGTAATTGATTATTCGCTGGATCAAATGGATGAACTAGCCAAAAAAGTGGTGGAACGAAGTGTTTCGGTACCGGGTGTTCAGGCGAAACTATCCATGTCGATAGTGAAAGAAGCAAAAAATAAATCGGATACGCGACTTACAGTTATTGATGCGCTGGGGGGTCATTATATTTTAAAGCCTCCTTCAGGTCGGTTTCATGAAATGCCTGATAATGAGCATGTAACTATGCGAATGGCCGAGTCATTTGGAGTCCGTGTTGTGCCTTCTTCGCTCATCCGATTGGCATCTGGTGAACGTGCCTACATAACGAAACGAATTGACAGGACTCAAACTGGGGAGAAGGTGCATATGATGGATATGTTTCAGATCACAGAAGCGTTTGACAAGTACAAAAGTTCCATGGAAAAAGTGGGGAAGGCTTTATCCAGCTATTCAAGCAATACATTGCTTGATATACTCTTCTTTTTTGAATTAACCTTGTTCTCCTTTCTTACAGGCAATAACGACATGCATTTGAAGAATTTTTCAATGATAGAGAACGCTTCAGGTTGGGGATTGGCTCCGGCGTATGATCTGTTAAATGCCTCAATTCTAAATCCTGATGACAAGGAAGAGCTGGCTCTCACTTTGGCAGGAAAGAAAAAAAAGTTAAGCAGGGAACTTTTTGTGCAATTAGGCATCGGCTTAGGTTTAACCGAGAAACAAATTAAAGGCTCCTTTAATAGAATAAGAAAAAGCACACCTAAAGCAATTCAATGGATAGACCGCTCATTTCTCTCTGCGGATATGATTACTGCCTACAAAAAAGTGGTGGAGAAAAGACTTGGACAATTGGGCTTGAATGGGTAAAGAAAGCATCCATCCTCATTTTTATACAATCAATACTTAAGTCCCTGTTTTTGCCGTTTATAGTGTATAACTAAACCCTATACCTAAGACATGCGAAGACAACGGAATCACTACATTCATCTCATACCTGAACATGTAATACAGATCCCATGAAAATGAACCGGAATGTTTGTATCTTGTACCCAAACGAAAACGTTGTTGGTTCACAACTGCTCCTGCCTTGTTGTTGAGATGATAAAAAAACTCGTAGGTAGCAAAGGGTCTAAACGGCGTTCCCCTGAACCTGTAATCAGCCTGTATTGAATTTCTGTTAACCAGTTCATTTTCCTGATGAAGCATATTATGCGAGGTGAAATCCAAATATTCCATATCATCGGCACCATATTGCAGACGGGTTCTGAATCGCACCCTGGCATCGTCAAAACGAAAGCGGTATTGCAAGTGTGTAGAAATTCGCTGTTGAATCTGCTCGTTTCGGCTTCTTGTTGTTTGGTTGTATGCCAAACGGTAGCTAAAGGCAAAACGAAAATCCCGAACAATATCATAAGAAACAGAAGGCTCCAAAATAGCCTTATCAAATTTGGTGAGATTTTGATGCCAGCGATGCTCATATTCAAGCCCTGCCGTCCACTTTTTGCTTAGCTCTTTTTCGATCTCACCGGCTGCACGCAAGGCAACATCATACTGCCGGGCCGAAACACTTTGATGCATCAAAAAACATAGCAAGAGATATCGAAGACTTTGTTTTCGCCACATGCTCATACTACCGATTCCCCTCACTATCATTAAAACAAGTATCCTCATCATCCGCCAGATTCTCATCCTCGAAATAATAAACATTCAGCCGTGCTACATCACGAAGAAAATCAATTTTCCCTACTTCAATACGATTAATCTTCAAGCCTGTTCGTTCTTCCAGGTCTTCTATTAATTGTTGGCGGGATTCAGGTTTTATCAAATCAATTTTTTCGTAGTTGATGATTTTTTTTGACTCATGCCGAAGCATCATCATGCGTTCAAGGCCATAAGTTACGAAGAGCACAAGAGCGTTTGTAAGCAATAATTCGGCATACGTCACTTGTTTACTGCCCAAGGCATTGATTACCGACAAGCCAATGACCAAAAACAGGTAGGTCATTTCTTTGATGGGAATTTGCAAGGTTCTGTAACGAATAATGCCAAATACAGCAAACAAACCCAAGGCAAAGCCCAGTTGCAAGGTCACACTTTGCAGGAGAAAACATAACATAAAAACAACTGAAGAGATCATCAAGTAAGTAAAAAGGTAATCTCTTCTTCTGCGAACCCGATAATATAACAAGCGGGCGACAATAAAAATCACAAGGAAGTTAAAAGAAAAAAGCAGAAACAAATCTAATAAATCTCGCGTATTAAATAAAGTCAGAAGCAGCATATTATTAATCATATCAAGTTAGTTTTTCGATCAATCTAAATTTTTTCTTAAATAAATTGTTTTTCACATCAGGGTTTAGCATGGCCATGCCCATACAATATTTACTATACCGCATAGGCAATATACCTTTTTTTTTCAGAACTTGCATAAAGGGCGAATTAGTTAATGTCGCTTTTTCTTTCTTAATTTCACCAATGCAAAGTCCTTCTACACGCGTTTTTAGATTATGCTGCAAGGATGTGAAAATTAAATCATAATCCAGGGTTACTCTTTCTGTAAAGTCTTTACATACCAAAGTTAATCTGACAAAACGATTATTAAGTGTCGGTTCAATAACATGACTGTCATAAGGACTGTGTGAAGCAACAAAGTGCTTACATAAGCCATCCTCCAATGAACACTCCGTTGGAGCATTATATGAAATTGGATAATCAATTCGTTGCTTAAGGGTTTCGCCTTTGTTATTCTTTTTTTTGATTTCTAAAAACTGTTGTTGCGAATACAGATACTTTCTTATTCTGATTTTATGACGATTCAACTTGCCGTTATGGTGCTGCTGATACATTGCATAATCCGGCGTATCCATGTAGGTCGTTTCGTACAATTGCTCACGCTGGTTGCAAATCTCTACCATATAATACAAGTCTTTTACTTGTGCCAGTAAGGATGGTAATTGTGACAAGGGAAACACAAATTTGGTGTCCATTCTTTTGTTCAGTCTTACGGCGCCCATCTCATCAAGTGTAATGGGGGTAAAACGATCAATCTCTCCGCGTATCTTTTCCTTTAATGTCATATTTTCTTATGTTCTCTATCTGCTCAATTCACCTAATTGATCAACAAGGGATTCAACACAGTATCCTGAGTTACTTCCGTAATCTCTACTTCCACTTTTTCCGTTGTCAGACCTGAATACACAAAGATCGTATAGTGTCCCATCAGTAAATCGGGAAACTTAAATGTGCCGTCATCACTTGTTCGAATCCTGTCACGATAAAAATCCTCATGATTATAAATAATATAAACAGGTTCCTCCTTCATAGGCATCGTAGGATTATGCAAGTTCATGACACGTCCCGTAATACTGGCTTTTCCCCTGTCCCAACGCAATGCTTTGTACATATACAATTTACCCAGATATGTAGTTTTGTTCTTTTCCAGTACCACATCCTGCACAATCGCCTTATCTCCATAAGTCAAGCGGGCTGTATCGTCTGAGTAATAATAGAGTTGATAATTTCCGGGCCACAGGTATTCAAAAGAAAAGTGCCCGGTATTGCTTGTTTCGATATCATCCGCTACTGTTTTATTGTCTCCGAACAGAAGAAATATATCCTCATCCTTGGCAGGCTCTTCCCCTTGAAATACGGTAAAGTCCTCATTGTAGTACCTGCAAATAAGCTGACCTTCAATATGACTGCTTCCTCCATAGCCCTCGTCTTTGGAGCAAGAAGTGGTAACAAGAATCCCCAATAATAAACACAGATAAAAACATTGAATATTTCTCATTGTATGAAATTATATACTTCTGTTTTTATTGTTTAATAATTTTTTTCGAGTATAACTGTCCTTTGGCAATTACCTTTAAGAGGTAAACCCCGGCATTTAATCCGGACAGATCTACATCAATTAACTCGGCAGCATAAGTTTTAGTTAGAAATGCGGGTTTGCCATGAATATCCATGATGATAATTTCGATATGTTCGCTAATCATTGCTTTTTCCAGTTGAATTGTCAAATTATGAATAACGGGGTTCGGGTAGGCTGCAATGGAGCTTACTGTATTTAAGTCAATATTTGAAACTACGTTAGACTGACCAGGTGTTGCGATTACAAAATCACACCAATCATTACCCCCGTCCTCAGTTCGTCCCCTCGATACATTCTCTAACATGTTAGAAAACACAAGAGAATCAATAAAGAATTGTCCTCCGGGCTCTGTTAAGGCCAATTCCTCACCCGCCGCCCGAAGTTTAAAATTCGTATGCAGGGAACCCTGTTCAGAATCATTATCAGTCCAGATGACCAAAAACCCTTTGGATGGGATAATGGTTAAAGCAGGATTATCATAACTTATTTGATATTTAACAGGATCAGAAAAATCATCGGTAAGATAAAAGCCTGCAAGATCAACTTCCTCCGAACCATTGTTATAGATCTCTATCCAATCATCGTATTCACTATATTCATCTCTGATTATACTATTAGAAGCCATAAATTCATTTATATATAAATCATAAGTACCTGAGAAATTTTCATTTGCAAGCCCCGGTGTAGGAGACATGTATTTTCGAGAAAGGCTCCCATCGGGAAAATCACCATAAGACTTATTTTCGTGCTGTTTCCCGTAATCCATGCGACTTACTAATGTTTCTCCATCCTGGGAGGTAAGACTTACAGGTTCTCCTTTATTATCAAGCTTAAAGTTTAGGTGTAGAACACCCTGTGTTGTATCACCATCAGCCCAAAGCACCAGGTAATCTCCGGGTTGCATGGTTGTCAACTCAGGATTGGAATCAGGAATTTTCCATTTCTGAGGATTTACGAGGTCATCCGAAATATACATACCCGCAATATTGATATCCTCAGTTCCTGAATTATATAACTCAAGCCAATCAGACTCCTCTGCAGCACTGGTAGCCATGATCTCGTTTATTTGTAAAGTATTCTTTGTAAATATCGCTTTGATCTCCTTGTTTTCGTCAAGCGTAAGTGAATGATTTGGAATGGTACTCCCTGACGAAATCCCTTCCCAATGGTCAAAAGAATAGCCGGGATTGGGTTGGGCAGAGATATCAAGGTCATAATCATTAAAAAACAAACCTGAAAAATCATCGCTTGTTAATTTTACACCATTCACGGTGATGTACCCATGTTGCAAAGAACTAACAGAGAGCTTTATTCTAAACGTATCGCCAAGGGTGAAATAATCTTTCAGGATATCCATCATAATGGCAGGTCTTTCTTCTGCCCAGCTCTTTTTATTATCTACAATATCTCTCCAGCCTTCCATCGTTTTTTCATCAAAAGAACCCCAATCCTCCCGATAATCTCCCCATTTAGCAAGATGATCTTCCATTTCAGTCTCAATTCTTTGTTCCCACTCATCAAAAATAGAATGAACACGTTCGGGATGAAAAGTTATCGCTATGTGGGCATTAAATCGTTTAATAAAATATTCTTTATAACCCGCATTGTTCATCATGCCCGTTAAAGGAAAATTGTACTTGCCCGAGGTCATCGCTCTTACCAGATTATCTTCACCTCCCTTTTTCTGATCCGGTGGCTGCCCTCTGATACCGAATCCCCGGTCAATGTCATACATGACCCACCTCCATTTAGAGTCAGGATCGGTTCGATGCCTCCAGTACTTTATGTTATTTCCCGGCCAATCGGTATTATTTTCATAGATTTCTGTTATCTGGTAATCGGTGTACTGTTCAATATCAATTTCAGAAGCAGCCTGTTCATAATTTGCCTGAACGGCCATGTCATTCGTTTCAAAAAAACTTCTGAGAGCCAAATAATCCGCATTACTACCACCTACAATTCGGGAATCCATATCCCCCGAACTTTCCAGCATATCTACCTCATCTGCAGGAATACCATAATTAGATGAAGGATAGTGCTCATTGATCTTTTCCCTGATATTCAATATGCCCCAGTATTCTCCATTCAAAAAAACAGCTGCAGGACGATAAGCCATATAATCGGTATTCATCTGATCTTTTACAATGTACTGGCTGACAGCATCTCCAAACATAGTTTCAGGCCAATCACTCCCTGAATTACGCAAAAGAAAATTATTGTACTCTTTTACATGGGGTTTATCAGGAAAGAGAGGATAATTCAGTTTTGAATAGCCGTATTCGCTTCGCAAATAAAATGCCAGTGATTTTTGTTCATTTATTCGGCTGTACTGACCTGAAATCTGAATTCCGGCATCGACTTGAAAGTCTCTTTTTCCCTTGGATGTGAATAGTTCAACAGAAACCGGCCTTTCCCACTTCTGGAAATAATTGGCAACAATACCAAATCTTTCTATTCCGTTGGTTCCTACTACATGAATTCCATAGTCATCGTCCCACAAGTTATAGGGGTCAGTTGAAAGGCTCACGATATCAATATCCCGGGATCTTTCATTAATAAAATAAGTCGCTGTTACCACTTCACTGGGCAGAGACCCTTCCTTAAAGGTCCTTACTCTGACGACAGTCGTTTGGGAAATTGAGAGGGTTCCGGCTATCAACTCTGAGTCCTCGGTGGGCACCGATCCATCAAGGGTGTAATAATATTGCGACCCAGGATCGGGATTAACGAGTTCAAGTAATACTTCAGAGGGATAAAAACCCGGAGGCTCTGAAAAAACAGGTCTGCCACATCGATGACTGATAAAACTACCCGTGTTTTCTTCTTCTGGCGTAGCTGTTGAATAATATCCCCATACCTGATTATTATCCGCGGACCTGCCATAGGAAAAATCACGAATCTGGTCATAATACCTTATACTGTCAATAATCACTGTATCCCTATCAGACAATACAACTTCCTCCTTCTGCCTGGCCAGACTGAATGAAGTATGCAGTCCGGTATCCTTATTATCTGCCCAGAAAAGAAGAAATGCACCGGGAGTCATAGAAGTGCCTTCCGGGATTTGCCACACCGCAGGTTTTTCAATGTCGTCACTGAGAAAAAATCCACTTAAATCAACAGTATCATCACTGGTATTATGTAATTCGATCCAGTCACCAAAATTGCCTTCTTCATCAGAAATAATACTATCATTGCTGGCCATAAATTCATTAATAATGACTTGCGACCAGCTATAGCTGGAAACGAAAAGCATGGGAAGAAATCTACAAATAACACGTGCCCGTGTCTGAGTTGTGAATTGTTTTATATCTATTGCTATGGTCTTCAAATCCATGTTGCTTTAAACTATCTGTTAAATAATCCGCTTGATGATAATAAATATC
>CAYSRH010000080.1:0-8090 GCA_964433245.1 uncultured Bacteroidales bacterium
CATACAATTGGCTTAAGAACTACATCGATGTTGACCTCCCTGTGGAGGAATTATCACAAATTCTTACAGATATCGGACTGGAAGTTGAGGGTGTCAACTCTTTCCAAAGTGTGAAAGGGGGATTGCTGGGCGTGGTAGTTGGTGAGGTGCTAAGCTGCCAAAAACATCCCAATGCGGACAAGTTAAGTGTAACAACGGTAAACGTAGGTCAAGACCAGGTCTTGCCGATTGTTTGTGGAGCGCCGAATGTGGCTACCGGACAAAAGGTGGCTGTGGCAACTCCGGGAACAACGCTCTACAGTGGCGATGATTCTTTTGTCATTAAGAAAACCAAAATTCGTGGCGAAGTGTCGGAGGGGATGATCTGTGCAGAGGATGAGTTGGGACTGGGTGATTCGCATGACGGCATCATGGTGCTGGACAGAACCCTGAAACCGGGAACACCCCTAAATAAGGTCATAGATGTAGTGGATGATGTGGTCTTCGAAATTGGTCTGACACCCAACCGGATTGATGGGGTTTCGCATTATGGCGTCGCCCGCGATCTGGCAGCCTACCTGAGTCAGGAAAAACCTGTTAAAGCTGCCTTGCCTTCGGTGGAATCATTCAAGGTGGATAACAACAGTCGCCCTTGTGAGGTAAAAGTAGAAAATGAGGAAGCCTGCCCACGATATGCAGGCCTGTCAATAACAGGAGTGACCGTGAAGGAGAGTCCTGCCTGGATGCAAAATGCCCTGAAAGCCATCGGACAGAAACCCATCAACAATGTGGTGGATATAACCAATTATGTGTTACACGAGTTGGCACAGCCCTTACACGCTTTTGACCTGGCAAAGGTGAAGGGAGAAAAAATTGTAGTGAAAAATTTGCCCCAGGGGACGCCTTTTGTTACCTTGGATGAGGTAGAGCGTAAGCTGGCTGGTGAGGACCTGATGATATGCAACGAGGATGAGGGCATGTGTATCGCCGGGGTCTTTGGTGGTGTTGATGCGGGGGTTACGCTGCAAACCACGGATGTCTTTCTGGAAAGTGCCTATTTCAATCCCGTCAGTATTCGGAAAACGGCCAAGCGACACGGACTGAGTACCGATGCTTCATTTCGTTTTGAGCGGGGCATTGATCCAAACATTCAGGTGTATGCTCTCAAACGTGCAGCTTTGTTGATTCGGGAGTTGGCTGGCGGCACTATTGCCTCCGAGGTCATTGATGTCCACCCAACACATGTTAAGCCTGCTGTGGTTGAGCTCCCTTACGAGTATGTGGACAAACTAATTGGCGAAAAAATTGACAGGGAGAAAATTAAAAATATTTTACGTTCACTGGAATTTGAGATTCTGGAGGAAGAGGATACATCCATCACACTAAAAGTACCTCCCTACCGAGTGGATGTGTTACGCCCGGCGGATGTGGTAGAGGAAATTCTTCGTATCTACGGCTACAACCGAGTGTCTGTTAGTGAGCAGCTTCATACCACGCTACCCTACAGCAACAACAAGAGGGCGCCTCACCAAATTCGTTCACTCATCTCCGAGATGCTGACAGCCAATGGATTTAACGAGATTATGTGCAATTCCTTAACCAGGAAGAGCTATTACGAGAATACCCCGGTGAAGGAGGCAAGCGTAGAAATTTTGAATCCGCTGAGTCAGGATTTGGGCGTTTTACGTCAAACTTTGTTGTTTGGCGGCTTGGAGTCTATTGCCTACAACATCAACAGAAAAAATACCGACTTGCTCTTTTACGAGTTCGGAAATACTTACTTTCTCGGCAAGCCAAAAAATGACGACCCCCATTCAAAATATACCGAGATAGAGGCTTTGTCGCTCTTCGTTTCAGGCAACAAGGAACCACACACCTGGCACCAAAAACCCCGTCCTGCTTCCTTTTTTACGCTGAAGGGCTATGTGGAGCTGGTGCTGAGGAAAATGGGTTTTGAACCCGACACCATGGAATGGAAATCCTTAGCCGATACTTTTTATGCTGCTGACGGCTTGGCTTGTTATGAGGACGGAAAGAAACTGGTATCGCTCATGATGGTCAATCCCGGGGTGTTGAAAGATGTTGAAATTGATGTGCCCGTCTATTATGCTGAATTTGATTGGAAACTGGTAATGAAGAAGGGGGAAAAGAAAAAAACAAGCTTTTCACCTATTCCCAGGTACCCTGAGGTAAGTCGTGATTTGGCTATGTTGCTCGATAAGCAGGTAACTTTTGATCAAATTGTCAAACTTGCCAGAAAGACGGAGAAAAAACTCCTGCGGAACATGGTTTTGTTCGATGTGTTTGAGAACGAGAAAAAGCTGGGTGCCGGAAAAAAGTCTTACGCAGTGAATTTCATTCTGCGTGATGATGAAAAAACGCTTAAAGACAAACAGGTTGACAAGGTAATGAATGGAATTATCAAGGCTTGTTCAGAAGAGCTGGGTGCCCAAATCAGGTAATTGGTATTCGGAATGATAAAAAGACTGATACATTATTTTTCGCTGGTAAAATTCAGTCATACGATTTTCGCTATGCCTTTTGCTTTGCTTGGTTTTTTCCTTGCGATTCATGCATACCCCGATGCTTTTCAATGGCGAATACTTTTGTTGGTCTTACTCTGCATGATATTTGCCCGAAATGCAGCCATGGCTTTCAATCGTTATGTCGATCGGGAAATTGACAAAAAAAATCCGAGAACTGCAAACAGGGAGATACCCCAAGGAATCATCAGTCCCAAATCAGCTTTGACTTTTGTTATATTGAACAGTCTTTTTTTTGTTATTACCACATCTTTTATGAACAAGCTTGTGTTTTTTCTTTCTCCACTTGCTTTATTCACCATTTTGGGTTACAGCTACACCAAACATTTCACATACTACTGCCATCTGGTTCTGGGGTTGGGATTGGCTCTCTCTCCTATTGGTGCGTATCTTGCAGTTGCCGCACAATTTGATTTCTTGCCTGTGTTGCTTTCTTTCGTTGTGCTTTTCTGGACTGCCGGATTTGATATTATTTATGCATTACAAGACGAAACTTTTGACAAAAAAAATAAATTACATTCTATTCCCTCAAAAGTGGGTGTAAAAAAGGCCCGCAGGATAGCTGCTTTTTTTCATGCCGGCGTATCCTTTTTAATTGCAAGTATTGGTCTTTTGGGCAGTTTCTCCTGTTGGTACTGGGTAGGGGCAGCTATTTTTCTTTTGTTGCTTTTTAATCAGCACCGTATTTTACAGCCAAATCATCCAAAAAGTGTTCAGTCTGCTTTTTTAATTCATAACGGATTGGCTTCGATACTGTATGCCTTTTTTGTTATTCTTTCTCTTTATCTGTAAAACATTTTTGTTTCAAACAATCTTTTTGTACTTTTATAAATAGAAAAAACAAAATATCCTGTTTGTTTGCTATGAAATTATGGAAAAGTTGATTTTCATATATTTTTTTCTTAACCTGTCACTTTTTTTTCATATCGGCTATGGTAATGAAAGATACGTTATATTTCAAAATATTTCCATCTCTGAAGGTCTTTCGCATAACCATACAACTTCTGTGATTCGTGACACAATGGGTTTTTTGTGGGTTGGTACCACTGATGGACTAAATCGGTATGATGGATATTCATTTAAAGTTTACCGCCGCACAAGTAACCCAAATTCTCTCTCCAATAATTTTATTCAGGATCTGTTTTTAGATTCCCGTGGGATACTTTGGATTGGCACCAAAGAAGGACTGAATCGGTATAACCCTGAACAAGATAACTTTGTTCACTATAGAATAAATCCTCTGGACTCAACTGCCATTAGTGACAACGATATTCTAACCATTTATGAAGACACAGATAAAAATCTTTGGATCGGAACAAAATTTGGGGGATTAAACTTTTTTGATGTTGAAAATGATGTGTTTAAGGCATATCGCCATGATCCTTTTGATGACCGGAGTATCAGTAGTAATTACGTAACAGCTGTACAGGAAGATGCAAAAGGGCGTTTGTGGGCAGGCACTTATGATGGGGGAGTGAATGTGTTAAACCCTGAAAATAATTCTTTTATACGATTTAAGTATGAATACGAGACCCATGATATTTCAACACTATCCAACAATACGGTTCTCTCCTTGCATCTTGGTGCAGACAGTAATCTTTGGATAGGAACTTCTTTTCTGCTTAACAAAGTTGTAATAAAAAACGATGAATGGGAGGATTTTGATATTTCTTTTACACGTTATCGAAATCCATTACTATATGATGTTACAAATAACAGAATCAATGCAATTATTCAAGATACCGAAAAAGAATTCTTTATAAGCTATAAAAACGAGGGCTTGTTCTCTTTTAATCCCAATGATGAAACATTTATCAGATACCGTAATCTGGAGACTACCTTAGGCTACTCACATCCTTTAAATATTCTGGATATTTTTTCAGATCATGACGGATTACTTTGGATGCCAACAAGAGAAGTCGGACTGAAACAATACAATCCACGCATAACAAAATTCGGACACATAAAAAATATTCCTGAAGATCCTGCATCATTACCGGATAATATCATCAACGGTATTGCATTTGACTCCGATGGTCAAATGTGGGTAGCAAACTATTCAAAAGGGATAGCAAAATATGATTCCTCAAAAAAACAATTTACCAATTATCAGGCTCCTCCCGGTCACCGCCATTCCGGAATCTATAACCGTATAACTGCCATATTGATTGATAGTGCAGATAGGATTTGGTTGGGAACCACTTATGGAATATTACATTTCACAGAACCTGAAATCAAAAAAAACAAATACCTGACACGTTCTTTGAGATATGATTTTTTAGGAGCAAGCCAATTGTTAACAATAAACTGTTTTTTTCAGGATAGCGAAGGGTTTGTCTGGGCAGGTTCACAACAAGGATTAATAAAAATTGATCACCATTCCGATGTACAGAGAGGACGCGAAAATCCGGTTTTTTACAGTTATGACCTTGCCGATACAATGTCACTAATCGATAACAATGTGTTGGCAATTAATGAGGATCAACAGGGAAATCTTTGGATAGGAACTGAGCGGGGACTATGCAGGATGAACAAGGAACAGAAAAATTTCTTTTGCTACACCAGGGATGAGAATGATTCCCTTACAATCTCAAGTAACCACATCCATAGTATTTATATTGATCAGAAGAACATCATCTGGATCGGAACAGATGGCGGATTGAATCGCTTTGACCCCGAAAAAGAAGTCTTCACAAGCATAACAACCCACGAAGGATTGCCAAACAATACCGTGTGGGGAATTGTTGAAGACGACAACAATACACTTTGGTTATCAACCAACAACGGTCTGGCATCTTATAACAAATTAACCCACGACATTAAACGATTCGGAAAAAGTGACGGACTCCTGTCAAACCTCTTTCGTTATGGGGCATATGCCAAGAGTCAGAACGGAAAACTTTGTTTTGGAGGGAATAACGGTCTCAATTTGTTTGACCCCGAAAAGATCGAACCGGATCCAATCCCTCCAAAATTAGTCCTGACAGGTTTTAAATGCTTTAACAAGGATGTTATTCCGGGAGAAGAAGTCAAAGAAAAAGTACTGCTAAATAAAAGTATTTTTCTAACAGAAAAAATTGAACTCAAGCACTACCACAATGTTATTACATTAGAATTTGCTGCATTGCAATTCACCAATCCTTCCGGAAATCAATATCTATATATGCTGGAGGGCTTTGACGAAGAATGGATTCCTTTCCGGGGAGGAAAACCTGTTGTAACCTATACCAATCTTCCTCCGGGTGATTACAGATTTATTGCAAAAGCCTCAAATAGTTCAGGTATATGGAGCGAAGATGAACTGATCCTTCACCTCCATATATTACCTCCGTTCTACCGAACCATCTGGTTTTATGCTTTCTGCTTTCTTTTACTGGCAGGGTGTATTGTTCTTCTGATAAAAATACGGGAGAAACGTCTTTTGGAAAGTAATCTGTTATTGAACTATGAGAAAGACCTGCTGCAAACATTATTTGATAATATCCCGGATCATATCTTTTTTAAAGATAAAAATTCACGTTTTATCCGTATCAATAAAGCCATGGCTAAAAATCTGGGGTTAAATCATCCGGATGAAGCTGTAGAAAAATCAGATTTTGATTTTTTACCTGCTGAGATAGCCAAACAAACATTACAGGAAGAATATAAAATTCTGAAAAAAGGAGACCCTATTATTAATGATATTGTGAAACGGATACGAATGGATAAAGAAGTATGGGTTTCCGTTACCAAAGTCCCTATGTTTAATAAATCCGGCGAAATTGCCGGTGTGGTAGGGATATCCCGGGACTTTACATCACAAAAAAAAGCTGAAATAAAAATTCGTGAAGCTGAGAAAAAAGCTATTGAAGCGGACAGGATGAAAACTGTTTTTTTGGCGAATATGTCACACGAAGTGCGTACGCCGATGAATTCTATTGTAGGGTTTTCTGATTTACTGGATGATCCCGATATAGGGGCAAAAGAACGGAAAGATTATGTTTCCTACATTAAAAATAATAGTGAAATATTGATGCGGCTTATTGATGATATTCTGGATACTGCTAAAATTGAAGCCAATCAGGTGAAGATAATAAGGAAAGAGTTTAATCTCAATCAGTTTATGGATGAGTTGTTGGACACATTCGAAATAAATAAAGTTAAATTACACAAGCCTCATCTCAAACTCTCCCTCATTAAAAGTCCCGAAAAAAAGAAACTTAAAGTTTTTTCTGATCCTTATCGCCTAAAACAAGTGATGTCTAATCTGATCAACAATGCCATTAAATTTACCGAAGAAGGTTCTGTCTCCTTTGGATATGAGGTAAGAGAAAACCATAGTGTTTACTTTTTTGTTAGAGATACAGGAATTGGAATAGAACCTGAAATGCAAAAAATTGTTTTTAGAAGGTTTAATCATTCAGAAGGACGTTTTCGTTTTGAAAAAACCATTCAAGGAACCGGTCTTGGTCTGTCAATTTCCAGTAAGTTGGTTGCTTTGTTGGGGGGAGAGATAAAATTACAATCTAAACCCGGAGAAGGATCTGTTTTCAGTTTTACACTTTCCAATATCATTGGTTGATTAGATTAAAATTATGATTGATATCCGTGGTATTCTTCTAAGTTTTTTGATCATCTGTTTCAATCCGGCATATTCAGCTATTACTTCCACAGAAAAAGATGAACCTGTGATTTCAGCACACGCAATTAAAGTAAAGGGTCATTACGGTCGTATTGTTCCCCACCATAAAGGAATAGAATATTTTGTCTCGGGTTCCGCCAATAGCTTTGAAGTCAATTATGCAGTAAGAAAAGCTTATGAACATCAAGCCCAGTCAATTTATCGTTATCCTGAAACAGGCATCGGATATTCTTACAATACTTTTTCTAATAAAAAAGTTTTTGGGTCTGCCCATAGCCTCTTCCCCTATATAAGCATCCCGTCAATCCGTAAAGAAGGTTTTTTTCAACATAGCATGCAGATTGGATTTGGTCTGGCTTACTTTACCAAAAAATGGGATATGGAGGACAATCTTCAGTTTTTTGCGATCGGTTCACATATGAATGCCTACTTTAATATCTCGTCTGATTTTCAATTTCAAATAAACAAATCAGTCATATTTTTCACCTCCTTAGGCATCACACATTTTTCCAATGGTAATTATCGAAAGCCTAATCTGGGAATGAATGTTGTGAATGTTTCTGCAGGTCTGCAATATGTTTTTAATCCTGTAGATTTTCTCCACCAAAGTTATGATCCTACTGATTTTAAGGATTTGTGGGAATATGTTGTGATCTATTCTTCAGGAGCCAATGGGTATTCAATTTATGAACCCGGACCTCTTTGGGCACAATCACTACAATTTGATATGGGCAGAAGATTTAATCCGAAACGAAAACTTGGTTTTGGTGTTGATGTTTTTCACCAGGAATCCAATGCACTGGCTTTATCTGATAAAAATTCGGAAAGGAAGATTAAGGAATCTGATAAAATGCAGACAGGAATCCATCTGAGTTATGGATTGATATACAACAAATTGGAATTGAATATACAGATGGGCACTTACCTCTTTGCTCCTTATCAGATGA
>CAYSRH010000081.1:0-7965 GCA_964433245.1 uncultured Bacteroidales bacterium
ATTCGCCAGGCTATTCCCTTTAAAAAACACTTGTTTTTTTGTCAGGTTATGTAAATCATATTCATACAAACCTCCTGATTGTGTGCCAACCCAAACTTTCCGGTCATTTTGGCAAACTGACAAAATATGAAAAGGAAAAGAAACTGCCTTTTCATTCACATACAAATAATTATCAGATCCCAAAATACTTATAGAATCAACAACATGAATAGCTTTAACCGGTCCTTTTAACCCTTTGGGCGTATAAAAAGTAAACGTTTTTCTGTTTACTTTGATCAAACCATCACCATAAGTCGCCACCCATATATTATTTTCAATATCCTCAAACACATATTTGATAAAATCTCCCGGAAATCCATTTTCTCCGTTAATCGTGATCACATTTCCATAAACACCATCTTCATATGGTATTTTATATAAGCCATCACCATAAGTTGCCACCCAAACATTTCCTTTTTTATCCTGTAAAACATCTTCTATATTTGACTGAAAATCTGCCAGATAGTCTGCCATATCAATGATATTAATCTCTTTCTTTTCAAAATGAAAGAAAAATAAATGTCCGGCATTTGTTGCAGTTAAAAATCCATCTTCTTTCCCTATTTGTTTTTTTAATAAAGTATAATGTGCATTTGGAAAATTCCCAAAAGGTGTTACTTTACCATTTAAATAATTATATTGTATAATTTCTTCATCGGTAGAAATCAAAACGATCGAGTCCTTTAAATAAGAAAGGGCAGTAACCCTGATATTTTCTAAATTTTTGTTATAAAGTTCTTGTGAATAATCATAAGCATCAACTTTTACAATCCCATCATTTTGTGTTAAATAAATAATATTCCCATGTGAATCCTCTGTAAAATCAAGAATTTGTGACGTAATATCGAAGGAAGGTTCTAATGGCTTTATAGAATAATTATCATACAAATACAGAACTCCGTTATTTCCCCCCATAAAAAATTTTGAGGTTTCTTTTGGTTTATAAAAAATATTAATAATACAACGACCCAATACACTATCGCCATCAAGGGAATAAAAATGATGTCCGTCAAAAAACCGGATCCCTTCACCAGTGCTAATCAGCAAAAGTCCGTTGGAATCTTGTTCAAACGCATAAATAAAATCACTGGTAAGTTCTGTGTTTTGACTATTATATTCTTTATAGCTATATTCTTGCTCGCCGGAATAAGATGTCAAAGGAAACCAAATAATTAACAGTAATATGTGAAGTTTATACATTATTGCCTGATTACATTGATTTGATAATTATATTTGGGAACACCACCAATAGGAACTGTATAAAATGGTAGCATCTCGCCATATTGATTTCTAATGTTAATCACGACATTATTATTAACAGGATTTTCCTTATTTTTAATAAATTGAAAATTTAATGACGTGGTTTTTTCCTCTTCATATATTTTGAATTCCGTTTCTACCCAAACACCATCACCTGAAATTTTCAACAATTTTCCTTTTCTTACCCTTGAGACAACACGAATATATCCATCATCATCCCAATCAAAATTTGCTTGTTTAATACTCACTGTACGGTCATCAATATATGGATATATGTGTGAAACTTCTTGAGGATCGTCGTGCATTCTAAAAGAATACTCAAAGGTAAAGGCATTCGCTCCTTCAATAGCAATATTTTCACGGGCAGATGAACTGATAAAAAACCGGTAAAGATTTCCATCATTGCCCTCAATACCTCTGACAATAATTTTAAATAAATAAGCATTGAACTTTTCTATAAACTCCCCTTCTGTCGGATTAAACGGACCAAAACTATACCACTTATTATCATATTCAGGATCATCTCCAAATACCCTTCGTGCCAATAAATTTCCTGCATCATAATTACCCACAGGATCAATGTTTTGTGCATCTTCATGTGAATATGCACCTTTTCCTCCATATATAGAATATTCCATACGTGTATTAAAATCGCCATTGACCTCATCATGTTCTCCATCCGTATCCGGATCAAAAATTCTAAAGAAAACCGGTCGCCTGTATTCTTTAGGAATTACAAAAAAGAAAACCTGTGTATAATCATCATCTCCCCATGTTGGATCGGCTTCGGGTCCGAAAGTCATTAAAAAAGGGATGTTTTCCTCTACAGATGGAACCGGCTGTGAATAAGTTGACAAAAAAATCAGCGACAACAAAACTGTTAATATGCAATTTCTGACAATGTTCATATGTACATCAATATTAAGTGTATTTTATTTAATAACAACGGTTTTTGTTTTACAAAAATATTCTTCTTTTTGTGTTTCATTATCTTTTGTTTTTACAGACAGGTGAATGGTTTGCTGACCGATTTCTGTAAATGTATGAGAAAAATCTTTTCCTACATTAACCACCTCATCTTCAACCATCCAATAAAAATCTACAATTGTTCTGTTCTTAAAAAACGTACCCTCAGCACTTATTTTAACAGGTTTGTTAATTAAAATATCTTTCGGGATTTTTATATCAACCCATTCTTCAGGTTCAATTGTCAAAAAATATTCTGATACACCTGTATGTTCTTCTTCTGTAAGTTTATCAATTACATTCAATTGAATTTTATAAGTCCCTGTGTCTTTATAACAATGCGTTACCCTATGCCCTTCTCTGACATTACCATCTCCCATTTTCCAATAATAGCTATACAGAGATATATCAACATTCTGCAATTCCTCAAATACTTCCACACAATTTTCTTTTTTTTCAATTGACACACAATTTTCAAATATTTGGGGATCAATACGAATACTAAAATAAAAAACCTGGTCTTTATCCTTTTCTCTTCGCGATGAGAAAAAACCGGTTTTTTCGTTTTTTGTAATAAATCCAAAATCATCTTGCCGGCTATTGACCGGAGATGGTAACAATGATGAAGTATCGCATTTTTCTCCATCAAAAGAAGAAACATAAATATCCAATCTCCCAATTCTGGGCTGAAGTCCATCTGATGAAAAATACAGATTTCCTGTATTTGCATCGTAATATGGAAATACTTCGTTCCTTGTTGTATTAATTTCGTTTCCTAAGTGGATTGGATCCGACCATTCATTTCCTTTTCTTAAAGAATAAAAAAGATCCATTCTTCCTATAGAGCCTTCCATATCTGATGCAAAAAATAAAATATCCCCCTGCTCAGAAATAAACGGATGTGCAATATTATATTCATTGCTATTAAACGCAAAAGGTTCCGGATCAGTCCAGTTCCCTCCCTGATATCGACTGATATAGATCCCCAAAGTTCCCTTTTCCCTATCTTTCGCAAATATTTTTGGTGTTGATTGTGTGCGGGTAAAAAACAATTCATTTGTTTTTTTACTATATGAGGCAGGACCTTCATGCCCGGGAGATGCCAATTTTTTACTAAGCAATGATGTTGTGGCAGAAAGTGAATCATACAAAAATATATTGTATGTGTTTGTTAAATCTTCTGTTTTTGCCCCAAAAAATGAAGGAACGGAACGGTCTGATATAAATATTATCCCATCTTGAAAAAACGAAGGTGAAAAGTCATTATGAAATTTACTAACAAAAATTGCTTTTTCTATATGATAATACTCTTGTGAAAAGACAGATAATATAACAGTTAAGTAACTTATTATCAACAAAAAAATTATTGTATGCTTTTTCATTAAAATCTTGGACTAACTGATTGTTCTGAATAAATAAACTGAAAATTAACCATTATTTCATGACTTCCATAACTATAATGACTTAATTTGGTTGTACTATAATCAAAGGCATAACCAATTCTTAGTTGTTTGTTAACCGGATATTCAACAAAAAAAATCATACTTTGCCCAAATCTATAACCGGCTCCAACAGAAAAAATATCTGAAAAACCCGCTTTTAAAAACAGATCAGCATAAAATCCGTATTTTACTGAATAACAAACCATTGACGATGGCGAAAATGTTGTATTCCTTACCGGATAAACCAAAGCACTTGTTACAATAAACTGATAATATTGGAAATCATTGTAAGATGTTCCCGGTTTGCTGTATTCATCCTGTTGGTAAGTTAGTATTTCCGGAACTGAAATACCTATATAATAATTATTCGCATTGTACAATATACCCAAACCAAAATTTGGCATACTATATAATTCATCCGGCGAAGAAAAAACCGGATCCTTTGGCTCAACAGACTCAATAGCAGACCAGTCAAATTTTACCTGTTCTATACCTCCTCTTAATCCAAACGCAAGAGAAGACTCTGCAAAAGAAATACGATAAACATAATCCAAATAAAATTTATTGTTGGCTTTAATCGCAAGTTGATCAAAAACGCACAAAACTCCTAAGGCGCTTGAACCAAATACTGGTGTATGTGCTGAAAAAAAACCTGTTTTAGGGCTCCCGGGAAAACCAAGCCAATTATTTTTATAATACAAAGAAGATGTCAAATGTTTATTATAACCGGCATACGCCGGATTAATACTATGCCGATCCATATAATAATTAGAAAGCACAGGATATCCTTGTGCCAATAAAGACAAAGGCATTATAAAAAATCCAATAATGTATTTTATGATTTTTTTCACTTACCTTTTCATTATAAAATACCCTTTAAAATCCGTTGTCCCTCTTTCATTGTACAAATTTAAGATATAATAATATACCCCTTCTGCAATAGAACTACCATGAATTGTACCATCCCAGTCATTTTGATAATCATTGGAATAATAAATTTGTTTTCCCCATCTGTTGAAAATTGTCAATTCTTTTCTCTCTGCATTTTCCAGCCCGAGTATTTCAAAATAATCGTTGATTCCATCCTGGTTGGGAGAAAATGCACTTGGAACAAAAAATTCTTCTGCAAAAACAGCAAGTGTATCACTAAGCAAAGGACAGACTCCTTTTTCTACACTCCACTCCAAAATATATTTGGTTCCGAATTGCAAATTTGTTATCGGGCTAAGCGGATTATCAGGATTTTCGATATGAGCAATATTTTCTATAAAACGCCAGGAACCTTTTTCATCAAATTCTAATGGAGATGCCTGAAGTGCCGTGTCTTTTGAGCCATATAAATAAATATCTTCACCGGCATCAACAACAGGAGATGGATAATATATCAATGATAAAGTGTCTGTGTCTGTACAATTCCAATTTGTTTCTTTCCATACCAACTGAAAAGTATTCCGTTGCATTTTGTTTATAAAATATGTTGTATTAAACTGTGTTGAATCTGAAAAATCTATATTATCATTCAATGAACGCCATACTCCCTGCCCATAAGAAGGTGCAGCTTCAAGAGATCCGGATGTCTCACAAACTTCTAAGGTATCATTGCCCGCAAAAGCTTCAGGATAATTGTGCACAACGGCCAATATTTCTCCGGATATATTTTTCCGAATTACATTACAAAAATTTGTATCATAGGCATAAGCTATCGTATAGCGTATTGTATCTATCTTTTCTACTGCTGTTGTATTCTTTATAATAATTGTATCTGCCCCATCAGTAATATTGTCATCAAAAACTTTGGTAGTTGTTTCTATTTCAAAGGAATATAGCCAGGGACCATGTGATCCGGAAAATTCTACATAAGCCGGTATTTGATGTCCCGAACAAATTATTGTATCATACGAAAAAAGCTTTGCTTCAAAAACACCATACAAATCAATAACCGCTATATCACTTGTGTCCGTACAGGCTTCAGAGCTTACCTCTCTTTTATAAAGAGTTTTATATATCAGTGTATCCGCTTGTAAATCCTTTTTTGTTATTTTAGATTCTATAAAACCATTCGTTGTGTCATTACTGAATAACCACTTGTATTGATATGACCCCTCTCCTGCTCCACCCTTAGGATATGTACCACTAATGGCAAAGGAAGGTTTTGTATGACTACAAATTATACTGCTGTCAGGCAAAATAATGTTGTACAAGATGGGATCAATAACATGAATCATGTGCATAGATGAAGTATCTTTACAACAATGATCTTTCCCTGAAAATACAATTCTTCTGTATGCAGTTGTATCTGTTAAAATACTTGCTTGAAAATGTAATTTGTCTTTTCCGGAATCCACAGAATCCCAACCATCCAAAAAATCAAAAGATTCCCATTTATATAAATAGTTCCCATCTCCCCCTGTTACTGAAAAACCTGATATAATTGGCGTTGTATCATTTCTACAAGCAAATTCATATCCAAAAATTTCATTCCTTTCAATCGAAGGCAATACCATTATCAAAAAGGTATCACTCACACTTTCACAAGGTCCGCTTTCAACAATCCGCCTGAAGTAAGTTGTGTCAAACAATGCTTCTTTATATAAATATCTGTTTGTGTCTTTTGTTTCAAAAAGAAATTCCTGGTTTGTTTTATATTCCCATTGATACTGATAATTTCCATTTCCTCCAGTAAGAAAATCACCAAAAATAGTATCTGTACTTTGTCCGTAACAAAGAATCATTGTATCTAAGAGTAGTTTGTTTTCTATTAAAGGCAACACTGTAATGGTTATAATTTTTGAGGTATCACTGATGATCCTGGTTTCACTAATATCTGTTTGAACAATTCTTCTTAAATAAGTGGTATCAGAAAGGGGCTGATTAAAGGTAAAATCTTTTTCATTATAAGATCCGGTAATTGCTGTTGACCAATTCGTTGAATTTTGATTCATTTGCCAAAGATATTCATAATTGCCATCTCCTCCCTTGGGTATAGACCCAAGTAATATTTCAGGTGTTTGGTTCTGACAAATTGTTTGGTCATTTTTAATAAAATTAAACAAAAATCCGTTTAATGTGGGTTTCAGACCTGTCAATATAGCCCCTTCAGTTGCCGAAGAAGCTCCAAAAGTTCCGCAAAAATCAGAAAAACCACTTGTTCCTCCCAACAAATTTATATCGTGTATTTTCTCCAAACCACTGTAATTTTTTACCCATAAAAATCCGCCTCCGCCACCACCACCGGGACCAATACATATATCACCATAAGAATATCCTCCTCTACCACCCATAACTGAAATAGATAAGGTATCAAGCAAAATGTCAAAATCCAATACCACAGTTCCGCCACCGCCGCCACCACCGGCTCCACCCATATAAGCTATTTCTTCTACTTTCTGTCCATCTGCCAAAATTGAATATCCATTCCCAACAATGGTGTCAGACAAAATAAGAACAATGCCTCCGCCATTACCCCCCTGTGTAGCACCATTATATTGCAGTTGGGTTCCTGTTCCGCCACCACCACCCATAAACAAACGATTTCTGTGTGACCCGGAATTGGTATAGTAACCGTCTGTTATTTTTCCACCAAAAGGTTTATTTTCATCTATCTCTGTACAGGTTTCAATATTATGTCCTCCTCTTCCTCCTTCACCGGCATTGCCACCACCATAACCACCGGCAGCTTTACCATTGCCACCACCACCACCATTGATCGCATTACCCTTACCACGCAAATACGAAAATGTGACCGATAAAATACCTTCCCCTTTTTTTCCTGCGCTATCTACTGCATTTAACAGATAATTATATTTATCATATCCGCCGGCTTCTGTAAAACACTCTCCGGCATATATGTGTGTGTCAGGGATAGCTCCCCGCATCCCTGCTCCAACAACATCAATCGGAGCATTCAAAACAAGTTTTTTATCTGCTATTAAAGCAACAATACCTCCTGTATGACCATTCCAGTCTTGTGCTTTTATGGTTCCTGTTATTTTTATTTGCTCATGTTTTGGGATTTTTATTACCTGTACCAATTCATTTACATCATAAGCATGCAGAAGAGGAGAATTTAAAATAAAATACTTTTGTAATGTATCAATTTCTTTGATAATGGTTACTTCATATTTTCCTGCAGCATTTATTTCACTAATATCCTGATTATCATCTATAAAAGCTCCTTTCATTTGTATGACAAGAACAAAATCACCAGGATGAAAACCTGTTATCTGACCTACTTGTAAAGTATCTTCATTGACACTAT
>CAYSRH010000082.1:0-7932 GCA_964433245.1 uncultured Bacteroidales bacterium
AGCTATGCCGTGAATGATAACAATTGGAAGAATTATACCTATCCGGATTTTCCCTGTCCTACCATGATGGGGATTCATTTTGAAAGTGCCGTGGTTGCTTTGAAGGAAAATGGCAATGTTAAATGGTGGGGGCGTGGATACAATATAAAAGGAAGGGCAAGTAGCGACAGCGAAGCGTCGCAATTTGTTGATAAATTGGCTATTGATTATGAGAACAACAGACTGGCTGTTCTGCAAAGATCTTATGGCTATTCTGATCTGGGAAATAACTTTTTCCATGGAGACCAGTTGGCAGCTAATCCCGGGGGCAATGGATTTCAAAATCAATGGACAGGGGATGTTAAAAAAACAGAAGTGAGTTGGTTGGGAATTTATGAGTTGGATTCTTTGTTAATTACCAATGCAACCTACATCGGAGAGTATAGTCGTACAGCTGTTCCCGAGGGTTCGCCTCTTGATGAGCAAAATTTGAATAATTGGGCAAATCCCAATGAAGGAGATTCTGATTTGGGAAAAACTGTTTGTTTTGATATGAAAGTTAATGAAAAAGGAGAAGTCATTGTGGCTTGTGCCGGAGAACGCGTTATTACAACAGCTAATGCTTACCAATACATGATTCCACCTGATCAGAATGGTATAGTGGACTCTATTCCTCCTGAGCATAGTGCTTTTGTTAGAAAATACGCTTCAGATTTGTCTTCTGTATTATATAGCACCATATTAACAGGAGATTGGGACATCCAAACAGGAGAAGGCGGAGCCAATACGAAAATAACATCGGTATGGTCTCTTGATGACAGGATTCTTGTGTCAGGTTGGTATTCAGGCGAAGGAGAAAAGTTGAGAGCCACTCAGCCACATGCTTGGGGAGACAGTGAAGCGAACGGAGTCTCAGGCTTTTTTGCAGAATTAAGTATGGTGCAAAAAATCATGATACAGTCTTATCCTAAGGTAGTTGGTTTTGACACGGATTATCAAATAGAGTTTGATGTACCTGACTCAATTACCTTTGATACGGAAAATGTATTTACTTTGGAGTTGTCTGTTGATGGCGCATTTGAGGAAAATCAGGAGTTGGGATCCATTCAGGGAACCGGGGAGGGATCTGTCTTGATGAATATACCCGGTGGACTTATTGATAACGGAGCGTATTATATCAGGATAACTTCAGACAATCCGAAGCTTTATAGTAATGTTGTAAAAGTTTATGTGCCAAGTCTTTTTTGTTCAGATATTATGGAGTTGACTTTCGTACAGACTGATTCTGTCGTTTGCAGGGAAACTATTGTTGAATATGAAGTGAATAATGTGTGTGGTGTTTATGAGTGGACCATTATTCCTCCCCAGGCAGGAAGTATTGTTTCGTCCAGACGTGATTCCCATATTGTTGAAATACGTTGGAATGATTTCATTGGCGATGCTGCCTTGTATGTTTCGGCTAATGGAGCTGATTCTTCAGGTGTTCTTCAAACCCGCGATTCAGACACCTTAAATCTTTTCGTCTCAGGTTTTGATAGTTATCTGATTGCAGATTCTTCTGAAAAAACAATCACAGCTTTTCCAAATAATGTAGAAGGTGAATATGAATATGAGTGGCGTATTCTCTCAGGGCATATTTCTGCTGGTCCCTGGACGTTGGACAGTATCTTTAATCCGGTGGAAGAGGATGGAGGGGTAACTGTTAAAGTCAAAGATTTATCGACCGGCTGTATTGAAGCAGCTACGGATACGATTGAATTGTATGCAGGTGAAGGTAATTCAATTTATCTTGTGACGAAAGCGGGTGGTCAAATCTTGTCCGTTTACCCTAATCCGGCTGATGATGTGTTATATCTGAATATAAATCAGGATTTAGCCGTGAACAACGAAGTGCAGCTAAGAATATTTGATCTTCAGGGAAGGATTGTGTATGATAAAACATACCATAGAAACACAGTTGAAGAAGTTTATGCCATAGTGTTGGATCAAATGAAAAAGGGTTTACACTTTATAGTTGTGACAACAGATAACAATAATTACGCTGTTCGGTTTATGATTCAAAAATAAAACAAAAAAAACTTGGTTTTTAAAAAAGAATGTTTTACATTTGTAATTATGGCATTTAAAAAACAGGTTTTTTAGAGATGTTCAAGTGTTGATTTTTGTTTAATTTAAACTAAAAATATACAAATTATGAAAAGAAAAATTACAGTATTATCAGGATTGCTTTTTTTTGCTTTTTTTGCTGTAGCTCAGCATTGGGAGATTGTGGATCATTCGGAATTAGAACCGGATGCAGCATGGGAAACGAATTATCAAGATAGAGTAGCTAGTTTATTAACTGCAGATGACTGTACTGGTCGTTCAAACCGCGGAGACACAGACAATGGAAAGCGTTACTGGCCTTTATGCTTGTGTGATATATATAAAAACAGAGACAATCCGACTGAGTTTCAGGATCTGATTGTTAATGAATCCAATGGTGGGCATAGTGGTATTTATGGGACATATGAGGGTAGTTTCTACAAACCTTTTTCATGTCCCGGTTATGTAAAATATTATTTAACCTTTTACGATGACATCACATCGTATGATCCTGACCAGCACACCAAAGTATCAGATATGTGGACAGAACCGAACAAAGGTTTCACTATGCGTGAAGATGGATCAATGGATCCAATCTATAATTGTTCGGAAATGAATTCGGAAAATTTTCACTGGATGTCGAGAATAGGCGGGTATATTTTATCACATCACTTGGATGATCCGGATACAACCTATTTCCAAGACTGGATAAAGGGATGGGTTCGTGGAACATATAACATAGGTCGTACGGAGTGGAATGCCCACAACTATTCGGGATGGTGTATCATATCAGCAGATAATGTTTACCAGTTTGGACATAAAAATGAATACAAGGAAATGGGACGTGCGGTAAATGATTGGATAGCCATGGAATTTTCAATTAAACACCTCAATGGTCATGATGTAGGACCCGATTCGAGGAATAAATCATCGGGATATGAACGTTATACCGACTCATGGGGACCTTTTTCTTATCTTTGGTTTTCAGATCATAGCAAAAATATTCCCTCAGATATGAATGCTTCTCAGGTAGCTGATGTATATGGTGATAATGGTGCAGCGTGGACCATCGGTCATCTTCCTTATTTTGATTTTCGTCCTCCACAAGCTATTGTAGATATAGCACAGGGTGTTTATGAAAAACCGGTTGAGATTCACAGTACAAAGCCATTTTACCAGTCCGATGAAGACAATTACGAGCATTGGGCAGGGGGAACTGAAATAACAAGAAAGTTCGAATACCAAACCGCTTATATTCATGATAATTACTTGTTGTCGAGCCTTGCTTCAGGAAGACCTTACAGTCAGCATGATTTTATTGAACTTAGAGCCTGGGAGATCGGTGTTAACGAACTGAATTATTCTATATTTGGTGATTGTGGCAACGGAACAAGTGGCTATGGTCTCTCTGGAAGAGAAAACGATGAACAGATCGCACAGCTTAAAAATGTCATGATTCTGCTATACCAAGGATCAGTAGAAGAAGATAAAAGCTGGATGGCGATTCCGAACAGTGATGCCGGACTTGTAGCATATGAATGGGATGGAGATAAATTATTCTGCGATTTGGGAAATGATGTATATATGGCTGTCATTCCCCATAATGTAACAGGTCATGAATTTATTGATACCTTAAATGCTGGAAGTTATCCATTTTATCATCGGGTAGAGTGGCATTTTCCAAGCCCCACAGACCTGAGCGCCCTTGTGGTTGAAATGGGAACAGCAGAAGATCATGGTTCTTTTACCGATTTTAAATCAAATATCAATAGCAACACGACACTGACATCTCCTGCAACAAGCCAGATTGAATATACTTCCACACAAGGAGATGTGCTGAAGATGGAATTCCAGGATGCTCCTTCGGATTATATCTGGACGCAACATAACTGTAACATTGATACCATACCTGCTGCTGAAGTTGGATATTATCCCATCGTATGGTACAATGGTGTGGAAAATGATTATAGCCTTTGGGAACAGTATGAAGTAACCCACGGACCAAGAATTCTTCATTCCAATTGGCGCGATGGTGTGATTACTATTGCTTCTGATAGCAATGCATGTCGTATTACTATAGACACTGCTACAGCAGAAGTAACCTATGAAAAATGGGAAGGTCCGATTGACAGGGAGGCGATATTTGAAGATGTGCTGGTTGAAGATAAAATTATTCAGCAAGATAAGCAGTCTGCAGTGTCTGTATATCCTAATCCATCTGATGCAGGTTTCTATTTAAAGGTTTCGGATGACTTTGTTAATGCTAGTGTTTCTGTTTACAATATAAACGGTATTAAAGTTGATCAATACCTTGTCAATAGTAATTTATTTGAGTTTGGACATAACCTGAGTCCGGGTATTTATATTTTGAAAATAGCAACACAGGAAGAACTTCTTCAAAAGAAAATCATAAAAAAATAAGTTTTTGTAATTCTTTCTTACAATAGAATAGTATTTCACAGCGGTCGTCTTGATAAAAAAGGGCGACCGCTGTTTTTTTTGCATTGATTAATAGATCATGAACTGCTGGTAATGTTGTTCTTTCGGATCAAATATTGAAAAATGCTCCTGGTCAAAAAAAGGATATAATCAGAAATTATTTTTCTTATCCTCTTTTCAGCCGCCATATTACTACAGAACATCTTCCTGATTTCTGATTGATTAGTTTATAAGCGCCTAAACCCGCCGGAATAATGCTTGACTGGTAAAAATCTATATTTGTCTGATATTGAGGGTTTTCAACAGATTGGATTACCACATTTTCTCCTTGGGTTAGCGTTATAGCATGTAGATATTTTTTATCTGTTGTGTATTCACCAAATTCATTAAAATGAATGCGTTCTATCTCGAAAGGCATTGAGGCATAAGAGTCAAAACGATCAATCCAATAATTTTTTGTCCATTTAATAATTCGTGCCCGCGGACGTAAGTTTTCTTTCACCCAGCTTTCCCTGTGCCACTGATTATTGTCAAAATTATGGTCAAGGTGCATCTTCATAGGTTTAGCAGTCATGGTTTTTGTTTTGTCATCCCAGGTAGGTCTGCAAAAATCATAGCCGAAAAATGAATATTCAGCTCCACAAACGCTGGGACAAGTATCCATCTCAAGCACCATTTGGTTTCCTCCGTGTCCATGTTCTGTTCCTGGAGGTATTAAAAACAGATCGCCTACATTGGTTTCCCAATTAGCAATAAAATCCTTCCAATCTTCAATGGGTTTTCCTGTTTTTTCGGATTCCCGACATTTCATTTCCCATAATTCAAGGTCTGCCCTTTCTTTAAATCCCATCCATGTATTGGCTCCTTCATACGCCTCCACAATATAATAAGTTTCATATCTTCCCAAAGGTTCGTTAAAATGGCGATTTACATAGTCTGTGCTGGGGTGGTTATGTATAGGCATACTGGTGCGTTCCGATGGTTGCGGTTTAGGAAAATAACCATCGTCCAACCATACTTCCAAAGGAATTAACCCCGGAATTTCTTTTGCCATTAATTTCCCGATAAAATACTTATCATGTTTAAGCAGATTAGTCGTGGGCATAGTAATGGTTTTGCCTTCATTTACTTGTATCAGTAAACTCAGGTCGGCTCCTGCCAGACGGTTCCATGCATTGCATTCCAGACCCGGTATGTTCCAGTAATCCTTGTATCTATAAGCTCCCCACGGACCTGGAGAATAGGTTTTTATTTGTTTGATAGGGTATTTTACCGCTTCGTCAATGATTGTATTGTAAGCCCTTTGAGACAAAAGTTTGATCTCGCCCGGTTCAATGGCTTCTATATAATAATCCATGTTTTTTAACACCTCATTCTTATGCCTGTTTAACATATAGAAATCGGTATAATAGTATTCCTTCCAGTAGTAATCTTTTTTAGGCTCTTTATATCCAAAAGGGGTCAACAAACCATCCCACATTTTCCATAGCAAGGGATCAGCTGTTTTATCACCATAAAAAACAAGGTCAAAACAGTTCATTAATTTACCTGTAGTGGTACCCGATCCGTAAATAACAACCGCTTTTTTTTCGCTTTCGTTTTTCGTCTTCTGTATTATATCAACGAGCGCGTTCAGTTTATTTTGATCAATAATATCGTCTATTACTCCTTCCGAATTTACATAACCGAATCCGGGATCTTCTGTGATAAACGTTTTCTTGTATTCATTGATTTGATCAATGTTTTGATATATCAAGGTGTTGATATCCCAAATTTCAGGATTTAATCCTTTTAAATGTTTAACAATCATATAGATTATTTCAGACCAGTCAATTCCATACCATCCGTCAAAAGCAATAAAAACGGATGCTTCGGATTTATTGTATTGTTCCAAAATAATGTCTGCAATCTTTTCGATTGCTTCTTTTGATTTGGTTATTATTTCATTATTTACATCTTCAGGTATCTGAATGATGTTTTCTGCATTTTGGCGATTTTCATAAATAGGCATAAAAATGAGTTTATTTGTTAACACTCCAATTTTTTTCGATTTCTTCAAGAGTTAACCCCTTGGTTTCTTTGATCATAAATAATACAAAAATAAAGGTCAGGAAACACATCCCTGAAAAGATAAAATAGCTGCCTCCTTTCAGATTCTCAATCATCCAGGGGAAAAATTGGGCAACCAGAAAATTGGAAGACCACAGTACAATTGTAGCAATTGACACTGCTGCTCCTCTGAAGCTATTGGGAAATACTTCTGATATATAAAGCCACGGAATTGGTCCCAGACTCATAGCAAAAAAAGCAATAAACAAAACGATGCCGATAAGGACAAGCCATCCGCTCATTTCTGATAGCGAAAAAGCAAAACCGGAAATAAAAAATGAAACCATCATTCCCAACGAACCGATAATTAATAATGGTTTTCGTCCGTATTTATCTACTGTATACATGGCGACAATGGTAAATATTAACAGGGTAACAGGCACCAATAAAGAGGCTAAAAAAGCAGAAGATGCTTCTTCAAAACCGGTTTGCATTAAAACCTTGGGAGCGTAATAGACAACAGAATCAATACCTGTAACTTGTGAAAAAAAGGCTAAAAGTATGGCTGATATAAATATATATTTTCCTTTCCCAAAAATTTCTTTTAAGGGGATCTTCACTTGTTTTAATGATTTTTTTATTTCTTCAATCTCTTTTTGGGCATTTATTTCTCCATGAATTTTGATGAGGTTAACCATGGCCTTTTTCGTTTTTCCTTTTTTAATCAGGTAACGAGGACTTTCAGGAATCAGGAACAGGGCAAAAAGGAAGAATATAGCCGGAATATTTTCTGCTGCAAACATGTAGCGCCAGTTATTGGGACCGGTATCCTGTAACAGCCAGTTTGTAAAATAAGTAACCATAATTCCGATTACAATAGTTAATTGATTTAAAGAAACCAAAGCTCCCCTGATCTTCTTTGGCGCAACCTCGGAAATATACATTGGCGATAATACAGAAGCAGCACCAACAGCTATCCCCCCGATAAACCTCGCAATAATAAGTTCATAAATTGTTTGAGGTATTGCCGATAAAGTAGCTGATATTATAAAGAGAAAGGCAGAAATGATAAGTAAAGGTTTTCTTCCCCATTTATCACTTAAGGGACCGGATATAAGTGCTCCGACAATACAACCTAAAATCAAATTACTTACTATAAACCCTTCCAAATGAGGACTCATCTCAAAGTGTGCAGAAACAAATGAAATAGCTCCTGAAATTACCCCTGTGTCAAAACCAAATAACAATCCGCCTGTTGCCGCTGTTATGCTAACAAGATAAAGATACAGCGTATTTTGTTTTTGCATTATTCTTTGAAATTACTTGAATTGTAAATTTCTTTTTGAAAACCAATGGTTTATTAAGGTCGTAAAAATAAAA
>CAYSRH010000083.1:0-7925 GCA_964433245.1 uncultured Bacteroidales bacterium
AAATACAGGAATGATAAACTTCCAGATGTTCAGATCAGAAACTTTCACTTCCGGACGGCTTAGCAATAAAAACCAGATAGAGAAAGCTGATGCGGAAAGAAAACTCAACCAAAGCAAAGAGAAATAGTAAGGCAGTGGATATACTTCGAAAGTATAGCCTTCTATGGGGATAGAGATAAAAAACAGCAGGATGCCTCCCAGTCCAATTTGTGCAGAGTTGAAAATAAAGGGATTCATATTCTTTTTTTGCTTGGAAACCAACACATTACCAAGAGCCGATGAAATATTGGAAAGCACAAGGATAAGGATCCCCCACAGTTGCACCATAAGAAAACCCTCCTCCCCTTTTCCGGAAAACGAAATAATCACTACACCGCCCAGACCGACAAGCAGTATGATCATTTTTTTTACTGTTACCTTGTCATTCTTCATAAAAATATGTGCGACAATCGTTGCATACAAAGGAGAAGCGCCTACAACGATAGCCGTAATAGCTCCGGGAACCCTGGCTATCCCAATGTAAAAAAGACCATACAATAAAAAAGTCTGTAACATAGAAACCTTTAGAATGGTTTTCATATTGGCCCTTACCTGCCTGTAATAATTCCGCAATCCTCCACAGAAGGGGACAATCATCAGTCCGGCAAGAAAGAAACGCATCCCGGCAAATTGAAGGGGCGTGGTGTATTCCAGTCCTATTTTTATCCCCGCAAAAGCAGTGGACCATAATAAACAGGCTACAATAGCGAGAAAGACAGTACTTCGAATGATTCGTGCCGGCATAATAGTCAATATAAACTAATCTTTTCTGATCAGGGTTTCTCCTTTTTTTCCATTCATAATAATCTGCATATGCTCTGCTAACCTGACATGGGTGAAATATTCTGTTTTTGCAATGATCTTTTGAGACTTGATATACTTCCAGTCAATATAATCTTTACTTTCACTGCTATTAACAGACAAATACCCTACGCCCATAGAGGTGATATTATGAAAGAAATGAGAACCGAACGAGGCATCCAGGGGAAAATTATCCAGACTCATTTCTACAACTACCCGGGCATGTGAAATCTGAGACCAGTTAACAGGAATCCCGAGAAAGCGATCCCGCGATCCCCAACGTCCGGGACCGATCAGGACATAATTCCTGTTCTGCTCTGCCATTTTGCTGTTTAAAGCCTCAATCTCAGTCACCATCTCCACTGTCTTCATCTTATCAAAGGTATCCGGATCAACATAGATGATGTCCTGCAAATCAACCTCTTCCCCATTGCCTACACTTTTGGAGGAATACAGGATGGTGTCTTTCTTCTTGAATTGACTGAAGTCAATATCCAGCACTGTTTGTTTTCCTACCAGCGGTTTTATTTGCAATAAATAAAATGTGGCTTTATTTTCCTTGTCTTTTGTCAGGTCAATAGCAAATTCAATTTCAAAAGGGGCACCATAGGCTTGCCTTATTGTTTTAAGTACTGCATCAAGTATTTTCGGCAATGGAATATAGTCATTTTTTATTACATTGGCAAAATTAATTATGCGCGGTCCGGGTCTGTCAATTCCATCAATGATCCTGTCGCCATCTGCATCATATACAGAAGCGAGATGCTTTAAATTGCCATGTTTCTCTGCCTCATCAATGTATAATTCCCTGAGTCCGGCATATTCTCCATCTTTTAAAATATCTATTTCCTTTCCGGACATATCAACAGCATAGAATTTTACCTGAGAATTTCGCACAATATCCTCTACTGCCCTGATATCAAGTTCCGGGTACACGGGAGAAAACCGAAAAGACTTGTCGCCTTTCACAATATACTCGCCCAATCCGAGAGCCAGCGATGCAAAACCTTCATCAGCCTTCATATGCGCAATGGGATAATAGTTGTACGACTGGGCAATGCCACTGATATGGGGGTAGAAATACTGATCAAACTGTTTTCCAACCAAAGCCTGAATAACAATCGCCATGCGTTCATCTTCAATTTTCTGGTTCACTGCCTTGAAGTAATTGCGGGCATCAGCAGAAAAAACCGAACAATAGATCAGCTTGATTGCCTGACAAAGGTGTTCTAAACGAACATTCATGTCTGCATGATTATTAGGCAGTATAAAGGTATCAAAAATGCCTGAGAAGGGTTGCGTCAGCGAATCTTCAGACAAACTGGAAGAACGCACTGCGAGAGGAACGGTAAGTTCCTCAAGTAACACCCTTAGTTTTTCAATCAATACAGGGGAAAGTTCTGCATGAAAAAACGATGCTTTGAGTTGCTTATAATCTTTTTCATTGGCAATATGATCCTCGAGTTTGTTGTCTTCAATAAATGCTTCAAACTCATCCGTTCCGACAATACATGTTCCGGGGGTAATGATATTGATATCATCGGTATATTCAGAAAAATTCAGATTGGCAATAAGGGTATTCAAAAAAGCCAATCCCCTCCCCTTTCCTCCGAGAGAACCCGGGGAAAGCATGAGAATATTATTTTGGTCAGCCACATACCTGTCTTCAAAAAGCAGTACTTTTCCCTTGTTTTTTTCCTTCAGATTGCGAATAATCACATCAACAATATAATCTCTAAAATCATTTACCCCCTCAAAATGATATACCTGCACTGGTTTTATGATTCTCGCTATAGCAATTTCCCCTCTCGCCATAAGCCAAAGAGAAAATTCATTTCGTAAGGCATGTAAAAGTATTGTTTCTTCGGGAACCTCTTTGAGATATTTAATAAACTCAATGACATTTTGGGCTTCAGCCACAACGGTGTCATCCTGAGAACGAAAGACAAAGTTTCCAAAGCCCAGATGGTATGTAATAAACTCATTCAGGTCATGCTGTAATGTTTCTGAAAACTTGTTCAGTGAACTTATGCCCATGGATTTTGCCTTCTCCAGGTGTACCGGATCAGATGACTGCAGAAGCAAGGGCAGGGTTTTCATTCTTGACCTGACCGATTTGGAAAACAAAAAACCGGCATCCTTATGAAAGGTACCATCCTTTTCAAACTCAACATCAGAAATAGCACATAAAAGAAAATCCTTGTATTTATTGAAAAAGAACATGGCCTCCTCGTAGTTTGTTGCCAGCAATATCTTAGGTCGCGAACGGATTTTAGACATTTTATCCGGTTCATTCTTAACATGTGAGATGGTATGTAACACCTGTTCAAATACAATTGAATACAGATAAGTCAGGTACAACGAATAATATGCAGGATTATCCTCTATCAGCAGAATCACCCGAACCAGCCCTATTTGTGTGTCCGACTCTGCATTGACAAGGTCTTCCGTATATTTCACAATAGCAAAGAACACCCGGGAATCACCTGTCCATACAAACACTTTATTGATTCCGCTTAAAATAATCTCATTTTTCTCCTCAGCTTGAAAATCTGCTTTTTTATTCACCAACAGATAAATAAACATTTTGGGATGGATGCTCTTAATTTTCCGGCTTAATTGCAAAACCTCCTGTTTATCGATTCCCTGCATCAAAATAACACAATCAAAATTTGTTTTACCCACAAGTTCTAATGCTTCAGCCTCGGAAGAAACAGCTGTAATACGCGGTAAGGAAAAGAGACTGTACTGGTATATCTGCCCCATAAACTGTTCAAAGATATCCCCTTCATTTTCGAGCAAAAAAGCATCATACAGTCTGGCAACAAAGAGAATGTCCTTGACTTTATATCGCATCATATCCAAATACACATACTTCTCAACAGCTTTCTTATCAAAGAACTCCTGCAATGGAGGCAAAGGAAGATTTTTCTTTTCCAGCACTTCCGCATAAGGTTTCCTCAACTCAACCTGTGTGTCAGGTTTTTTGTAATAATATTCTTTTCCCACGACACTGTTCAGATATCCTGTCAGCAAAGTCGTGATGTTATTTAACAGAAAACGTTCTTCTTTAAGGAAAGGACCTTCATCGGCATCAGGAAATTTCTTTAAATAAAATATTTCGATCGTTCCTTTGGCATTATCAATTGTAACAAAATCCTTTTTTTGTTTCCATTTGCTCTGAACAAAATTTTTTGTTTTATATACTTTTTCTCCATAAGTGATTCGGGCTGCAGTATTCTCAGGATACTGCCAGGCCTGAGGCAGATAACTGCATATTTTACTGAGGGTATCTTCCATGGACAGACCTTTTCCTATGATCATGGAAGTAACATTCAGCCCATCCAGTTCTTTTACCCTTTCCGTTTTTTCCAAAAGCAGTTTTTGGAAATCCACATGGGTTGCCTTTCCTGCGATCAAGCCTGCAATGTTGTTAATCAGGTGTCGCTCTTCTTTCATGAAGGGTCCTTCATCAAGTTCAGGGAATTCCTTCAGATAATAAACTTCAATAATACCAAAGCTGCCGGGTTTTGTTTGAAACCGCTGTTTCATCACCCATGGTGTTTCAACAAAATTGGTACTCATGAAACGTTTTTCATCATGCGTAATTCTTACAGCAGTGTATTCGGGATATTGCCAGGCGTCCGGCAAGACAGCGCATATTTCTTTGAGGGCATCATCAATCTCTTTTGTTTCTCTTAAAATATGTGCAGTTTCTGTTAAGCCCCGGAGTTCTTTTATCCTCTCAGTATGTTCATAAAAAAGATGTTGGCTGTGAAAACGTGTAATCGCATTGGCTATGATAAAAGCCACATTGTTGATCAGGTTACGTTCTTCCTTAAGGAAGGGACCTTCATCGGCATCAGGAAAATTTTTGGTGTAAAAAACTTCTACACTGCCTTGCTGGTTATTGATCGTGGCAAAATCTTGTTTAAGCAAGTATTCTGTCTCTTGAAAATCCGGACTTTCGTACATGTTCCCATTATAGACAATCCGTGCAAGCGTAGCTTCAGGGTATTGCCATCCGGGCGGCAGTGCATTCGCAGCTTCCTGCAAGAGCTCAGGCAATTCCTTCTGACTGTTGAAAACCTGTATCACATGATTAATACAAGCCAGTTCTTTTTCACGTTCAGAATAATCCCGTAATAATTTGTTTATGTCCTTTTTCAATGGCAACAGTAATATTGTTTTTTCGGCTTATTCCCTTTCAATAAGGATACGTAAAATTAGGTAATAATTCGCAGAATATATACATTTGTTTTTATGCAATAAAAACAGCCCATGTCTGATATTGATGTTGAGAATACAAATCCCATGGCTATGTTTGACAAGTCTGTGCTGACAGACCTGGCAACAAAGCCCATGCCTTTCGGAAAATACAAAAGTCGCACACTCTGCGACCTTCCGGAACCTTACCTTGTATGGTTTAAACAAAAAGGCTTCCCTGCCGGTCGCCTTGGAATGCTCTTAGAAACGCTTTACGAGATCAAGTTGAACGGTTTGGAATACCTACTGAAACCTCTGAAAAGAAAAAGTTGAAACAGACTATGTCTGAAATTAATATTGAGAAACATACGCTGAAATAAATAAGAATATCTGCCAAATCCTTGGTTTCCAATGAAGCACAAGCCTTAGTTACTTCTGTTCAGGCAACTGTATACATCACTAAAAATGTATTGCAATTACCAAATTAAACGCTCTTCATTGTAAGCTGAATCCGCTTGCGGTCTTTTTCCACATGCAATACCTTTACTTTTACGTGTTGGTTTAATCTTACGACTTCCATAGGATCAGAAACATAACGATCAGCGAGTTGTGACACATGCACCAAGCCATCCTGTTTCACGCCAATATCAACAAATGCCCCAAAGCGGGTGATGTTAGAGACAATTCCCGGATAGACTTTTCCCGGAACAAGGTCATCCATATTTTTGATGCCGGGATCAAATTCAAAAATCTCAATTGCATTTCTTGGGTCACGCCCCGGCTTTTCCAGTTCTTTGAGAATATCAAAAATGGTAGGTAAGCCGATATTCCCTTTTACATATTTTTCAGGAATGACAGTCTTTCGCTTGCTGCTGTCCTGTAATAATTCCTGCACGGTACATCCGGCATCTTTGGCCATGGCATTCACTATAGAGTAGCTTTCGGGGTGTACTGCACTATTGTCTAAGGGATTTTTCGCATTGGTGATACGCAAGAAACCGGCAGCCTGCTCATAGGCTTTGTCGCCTATTCCCTTCACTTTTTTGAGTTGTTCTCTCGATGTAAAACGATCAATTTCTTTACGGTAGTTCACCAGATTTTCTGCTGACTTAAGTCCTAATCCTGAAACATATTTCAACAAATGCTTGCCTGCCATATTCAAATCCACACCCACCTGGTTCACACAACTTTCCACCACGGCATCTAAACTTTTCCCCAGTTTTCCCTGATCCACATCATGCTGGTATTGTCCTACCCCGATAGATTTCGGATCAATTTTCACCAGTTCGGACAGGGGATCCATTAAACGGCGACCAATAGAAACAGCACCACGAACCGTCACATCAAAAGAAGGAAATTCTTCGCGTGCAACCGCTGATGCCGAATAGACTGACGCACCGTTCTCACTGACTACAAATACTTGTATCTCTTTGGAAAAAGGTGTATTTTTAACGAGGTGTTCTGTTTCACGACTGGCAGTACCGTTACCAATCGCAATGGCATCAATCTTGTACATATTCACAAGGGTATTGAGTTTCTTCGAAGCCTTTTTCTTTTCATTTTGCGGAGCATGGGGGTATATCGTTTCGTTGCACAACAAGGTACCCTGTTCATCGAGACACACCACCTTGCAACCGGTCCTGTATCCCGGATCGATAGCCAGCACACGCTTACTGCCAAGAGGTGGAGCCAATAGCAGTTGCTTCAAATTTTCAGCAAACACCCGGATCGCCTCTTCATCGGCTCTCTCTTTGGCTTCTGATTTAAACTCACTTTCCATAGAGGGTTGTAACAATCTTTTATACGCATCTTTGCAGGCCATTTCTACATGTTCGCTGACACTAAAAGCTCCTGAAACAAAAATATCATACAAAGCTTCTACGGCTTCATTTTCTTCAGGCTCAATGGAGAGTCGCAAAAAACCTTCAGTCTCTCCCCTTTTCATCGCCAACAGTCTGTGGGACGGGCATTTTTTTAACAGCTCTTTATAATCAAAGTAGTCAAGATACTTTTTTGTCTCTTCATCATCTTCTTTCTTTTTGTTGACTTTCGAGATGATCAAAGCATCACGCTTAAACAGGTTTCTGACGGCTGTTCTGGCACGTTTATTCTCATTCACCCATTCGGCAATGATATCGCGGGCTCCGGACAATGCTTTTTCTGCAGAAGGCACCTCTTCGCTGATGAATTCTTTTGCACGGGCATCAATATCCAGTTCTTTTTGCCGCATGATAATCTTGGCAAGAGGTTCAAGCCCCTGTTCTTTTGCTGTGGTAGCCCTGGTTCTTTTCTTCGGTCTGAATGGTAAATAAATATCTTCCAACTCGCTGCTGTTCCAGCACCGTTCAATTTGATTTTTAAGTTCATCCGTAAGTGCCCCCTGTTCTTCTATGGTTTTACAGATCGTTTCTTTTCTTTTGATGAGCTCTTCGAATTTTTCCAGTGCTTCTTTCACATCACCTACCTGCACTTCATCGAGACTGCCCGTCATCTCCTTTCTGTAACGTGAAATAAAGGGAATGGTTGCCCCTTCGTGGAGTAGCCCAATGGTGTTTTTAACAGATTTTTCTTCCAAATTCGTTTCTTTGGATACCAGAGAAACAAGGAGCGAAGGAGCGTAATTTGTATTCATATGCGACAAACAAAATAATGGTTTATAAAGTCGTAAACAAAGAAAGCACAAATTGTCAATCAATCAATTATATAAACACCATTTTTAATAGCCCACACAATTAATTCGGCTGTATTTTTCACGTTTATTTTGCTAAAAATATTGGTTCGGTGTACTTCCACGGTTTTGGGGCTGATAAATAATTCTTCAGATATTTGTGCAGATGTATGTCCTTCACAGACTTTTAGCAACACTTCTTTTTCTCGTT